>JAGWOU010000025.1 GCA_028870815.1 Rhodospirillales bacterium
GCTCGCGCACCAGGTGCTCGAGACGGCCTTCGGGGTGGATGGGGATGCCCTTGGGGTAGCGCGGCCCCGCGAGCGCCGCCGGGAAGCGGCGCTCGCTGATGTGGGGGATCTGCTGCGCGGTGAAGGCGACGACCTCGACGGCGGGATCGTCCCGGTACACCGTGAGGAAGTTGAAGAAGTCCCGGCCGGCGGCACCGAGGATGATGATCCGCCGCATGGGGCTACTTCCTCTTGTCCACCGGCACGTACGCCCGCGTCGCGTGCCCGGTGAAGATCTGCCGCGGCCGCGCGATCTTCTGCTCCTTGTCCAGCAGCATCTCCTGCCACTGCGCGATCCAGCCGGCCGTCCGGGCGAGGGCGAACAGCACCGTGAACATCGAGGTCGGGAACCCCATCGCCTCGTAGATCAGCCCGGAGTAGAAGTCCACGTTGGGGTACAGCTTGCGGCTCACGAAGTACTCGTCCGACAGCGCGATCCGCTCCAGCTCCAGCGCGATGTCCAGCAGCGGGTTGGTCCCGGTCACGTTGAACACCGAGTGGGCCGCCTCGCGGATGATCTTGGCCCGCGGGTCGTAGTTCTTGTACACCCGGTGGCCGAAGCCCATCAGCTTCACATTGGATTCCTTGTCCTTCACCTGCTTGATGAAGTCCGGGATGTTGTCCTTATGGCCGATCTCGGAGAGCATTTTCAGTACGGCCTCGTTGGCGCCGCCATGCGCCGGGCCCCAGAGCGAGGCGATGCCCGCCGCGATGCAGGCAAAGGGGTTGGCGCCGGTGGAGCCGGAAAGCCGCACGGTGGAGGTGGAGGCATTCTGCTCATGATCCGCATGCAGGATGAAGATACGCTCCATCGCCTTGGTCAGCACCGGGTTCGGCTTGTAATCCTCGGCCGGAACCGCGTGGAACATATAGAGGAAGTTCTCGGCGTAAGAGAGGTCGTTGCGCGGATACATGAAGGGCTGGCCGACATTGTATTTATAGGCCCAGGCGGTGATCGTCGGCATTTTGGCGATCAGGCGGTAGGCGGAAATCTCGCGCTGGCGCTCGTCGTGGATGTCGATGCTGTCCGGGTAGAAGGCTGACATGGCGCCAACCACGGAGCAGAGCATCGCCATTGGGTGGGCGTCGCGGCGGAAACCATCCCAGAAGCGGCGGATCTGCTCGTGCAGCATGGTGTGGCGGGTGATGCCGTTGGTGAAGTTCTCCAACGCCGCCGTGCTGGGCAATTCGCCGTTTAGCAGCAGATAGGCCACTTCCAGGAAGGAAGAATGCTCGGCAAGCTGCTCGATCGGGTAACCGCGATGCAGCAGCACGCCCTCATCGCCGTCGATATAGGTGATCGAGCTTTCGCAAGAGGCTGTAGAACCGTAGCTTGGGTCGAAGGTGAACAGACCAAGCTCGTTCTGAAGCTTGCGCACATCCACACAGGCTGGGCCGAGCGAACCGCTTAGCACCGGCAAGTTCGCGGCCTTGCCGTTGAAGCTGAGGGCCGCCGTGCCGGCCTGCTTGCTGGTAGCGGTTTGAGCCATGTTCTTCACCTTCTCGTTTTGGAGTGCTTATAACCGCCAGGAAGGGCCATCCTGACGGGACGGGGTGCGCGAAGGGTTATTCAATCCACGGCCTTATGTAAAGCCGATTGCCGCGCCGCAGCATGGCGCGGCACGGGACGGAGCGGGCTTGAAATCATGCCGCTGCCACCTTAGCGCAGGTGATTCGGCACCGAAAACGGCATTGCGCGGCTTTAATTATGAAGTGTCATGAGGCCGGGGCGGGACATGCCCGCCCTCGGTTGGGGCTTTTACACCTCGAAAGTGAGGTTCTCCGGCCATTCCGGCTTGGTCATGGCGCGGGGCATGTGGATGCCGCACTCCGTTTTCGCGCGTCCGGCCCAGCGGCCCGAGCGTTTATCCTCGCCCGGCAGCGGCTTCGCGGTGCAGGTGGCGCAGCCGATGGAGGTATAGCCCTGCGCCTGAAGCGGGTGGTGGGGCAGGCCGTGCGCAGGGAAATACGCCTCCAGCATCGCATCGTCCCAGAAGGCCAGGGGGTTGATGGTGATGCGCCCGTCAGCGCCGGTTTCCTGCAATTCCAGGTTGGCCCGGGTGGCGGACTGGCCGCGCTTACGTCCGGTGATCCAGGCTTCAAAGCCTTCCAGAGCCTCATCCAGCGGGTTGGTCTTGCGGATGGCGCAGCAAAGGTCTGGGTCCTTTTCCCACAGCCGCCCGTCCGGGTCATAGGCCGCGAGCTGCTTGCCGGAGGGGCGGATGGAGCGGACGCCGGTCAGGCCCAGCTGTTCCACCAGTGCATCCCGGTAGGCCAGAGTTTCCGGGAATAGCTTGCCGGTATCGAGGAACACCACCGGCAAGGCTTTGTCGATCTGCGCAACCATGTGCAGCAGCACAGCGGATTCGGCGCCGAATGACGAGACCAGGGCGATCTTGCCGGGAAATTGGCGTGTTATCGCGTCGGCGAGAGTGGATGTGGCGTTTGACGCGGGGGAGAGACTGTCGAGCATGGCGCTTGTTTCCATGGCGGGCTGCAACAAAAAACTGCGAACGGTACGGGTACGGATCAATCCAGGGCTTTAGGGCAGGAGAGCCAACAGCGCTCCTCGACGATGTCGCCGATGCGCCGCGCGGCTTCCGCCATGGGCATTCGCTCCTCGCGCCAGCCTTGGCGCAGAGCGGCGATTTCCTTCACCCTGGCTGCCCAGCTTTCCGGGAAGCAGGCTTCAAGCCGCTGGCGGATCGCCCCCGCAAGGCCGGGAGCCTGACCGTTGGTGGATACGGTAAGCAATAGATCCCCCCGGCGGATTTCGGCAACGGAGTTGAAATCGCAAAATTCCGGCACGTCTTCCACATTCACCAGCACTTTTGCGGCGCGCGCGGCTTCGGCCAGGGGCCGGAACACGGTCTCGTCAAGCCCGGTGATCCAGAGCAGGTTGAGCTGGCCAATTTCAGCAGCATTGGGCAGGCGCGCCATGGCGCCGGGGCCAGCCTCGCGGGCAAGCTCGGGGTCAGTGGTGAAGATTTGCAAGCCTTCCCCAGCCCCGGCCTGGCGAAGGCCGCGCAGCCGCCGCAAGGCCGTCGCGCCGGAACCGGCAAGGCCCAGCCGCAGCAGGGATGGATTAAGCGCCAGAGGAATCATGCTACCTTAGAAAAGGTTTTTTTGCCGGATAGCAATGCGGCGGAAAAAATAATGTAATTTTGCTAGTGCGGCTAAGTGGTATGGAAGTTTTTTTCTTGCCTTGCCAAAGCCGGGCAAGGCTGAACCCCGTCTGCGGCGCTGCCTCAGCCCACGGGCGGGGCTGTGAGCGTTGGCGTGATCTCCTGAAACTCATGGGTTGCCAGCACCATCGAAAAAACCGTGCCGCCGGGGCCGGTGCGTTCCAGCGCCAGTTCGCCGCCATGGGCGCGGATCAAATCCCGTGCGATGGTAAGCCCAAGTCCGGTGCCGCCGCTGCGCGCGGAGCCGGCGAAGGGCTTGAACAGATTGGCCTTGGCGCGTTCCGGCAGACCAGGCCCGTTATCCGCGATCGTTAGCCTGGTTTGCCCGCCGCGGGGTTCGGCGGTGAGGCTGACGAGGGTGGCGCCCGCCTCGGCGGCGTTGCGGATCAGATTGGCAAGCACCCGGTGAAGATGGCCGCGGTCCAGCGGCAGCTCCAAATCCTCGGGCACCAGATTTGCGATTGCCCAAGCGGCGCCGTCCGGGGCCAGCGTATCAGCGACCTCGTCGATGAGGGCGCGGATGCGCACCGGTGAGCGGTTGACCGACATGCGGCCCTCCCTGGCAAACTCCACAGTGCTGGAGACCAGTTGCGCGGCGCGTTCAACCGACGGGATGAGCATCCTTGTGGCGCGTTTCACCACAGGGTCCTCCACATCCTGCAACCGGTCCGCGACCAGTAGGGCCGAGGAGAGGATGTTGCGCAGGTCATGCGCGATTTTCGCGACCGCCGTGCCCACCGCGGCCAGCCGGGCATTGCGCCAGAGGGCGGCGCGCAGCTCCTCCTGCATGAGTGTCAGCTCACGGGCGGCGGAGGAGATGTCGTCTTTCGGGCGGCTCGCCAGCCGGTCAAGCCCGCTATTGTCGGCTTCTTCAGGCGCTTTGCGGAAGTGAATGATCGAGGCGGTGAGGATTTCCATGGGCCGCACCAGCAGCCAATTGAGCACCGCATAGACCAGCAGGCCGGACAGCAGCGAGACGGCGACGATCATGCTGAAGGCCTGCTGCGCGTAGAGGCGGAGGCGGTTGGTTAATGATGAGGCGTCGGCATCGACGATCATCACGCCGCCGGGGGTAAGGGCGGAAGGAAACAAGATGGCTTCCTCCGCCGGTGCGAACCCGGCGATCCGCCGGCAGATCGCGATGTAGCCACGACCGATCGGCTCGTCGCCCGGCATGACGAGCGGCAGCTTTCCGGCCTGGTAGCCGCTGATTTGCCAGCTTGCCGTCCGCCCGCGTGTGGATAGCAGGGTGAGGCGCTGCACGCCCGCCAGGCGCAATAAATTGTCGGCGTCCTTGGCGTGGGGCGATTGCAGGGCAAGGGCGGCGATGTCGGCACGGCCTTTCACTTCCTGCATCCAGTACAGGCGCTGCTGGCCCAAAACCGGAATCGTAGCCAGAATCTCGATGACTAGGATTGAGAGGACGGTGCACCACAGCACTTTACTGGATAGCGAGGCAGGTTGCGGCTTGAGGCGGGCGAGCCAGCTCATGTCGTTTGCAGTGCGGCCGCGGCGGCTTTGCGCCCGGCGGCGAAAAGCTGTTCGAGGAAGGGGCGGTCGGTATTGAGCTTGGACGATAAAGGATGCCGGGCCAGCGCTTCGTCGGCGCAAATATCCAGCAGCTTCACCTGGCGGGGCAGCATGGAAAGCTCGGCCGAAAGCGGCGCCTGGAAGGCGATTTCATGCAGGCGGTGGACGATATCCGCCGTGGAACTTGGCACACCCTGCCGCCGCCGGGGCTGGGCGCGGATGAGGATCAACTGCTCCGGCCTGGGGGTGAGCACCGGCGCCAAAGGCGGGTTGCAGCTATAGCCGCCATCCCAATAGTGCCGGCCTTTTATTTCCACGGCGGGAAATATCATGGGGATGCAGGCGGAAGCCAGCAGTTCGGATATGCCGACCTGCTTGTTCGAGAACACCACGCTCTCACCGCTCTCCACATCCGTGGCGCCCACGTAGAGCCGGGCAGCACCTGGGCTGCGCAGGGCCGGTACGTCCAGCAATTCGCGCAGCAGCGGTTCCAGCGGATTTTGCCCCATCGGGTTCAGCTGCGCCGGGTCGAAAAGCCGCAACGCCTGGGTAAGACCCGTCCAGGCGAAATCCTGGCTCAGCGCTTTCGTCGTGTCCCACATCCAGTCGAGCGGGGTGGCGGGGATGTTGCCGAAGAGATTGCCCTCCATCACCTTGGTCCAGAGCATCGAAACCGTCTCGCGCGCGCCTTGCGGCCCGCCATTCACCATGCCCTGCACCGCCATGGCGGCGATCATGGCGCCGGAGGAGACGCCGGCGATGGCATCGAAGCCCAAGCCCGCCTCCAGCAGCAGGTCCAGCGCGCCCCAGGTGAAGGCGCCATGCGCGCCCCCGCCTTGCAAGGCGACAACGGTTCCGGAGCGGTGAGTGGTGTGTGTTGGCATGGGAGTAACGTTTTTTTGAACTTACGCACCGAGTCTGCGCAACCATGGCGTTCTCAGCCGGGCGGCGGAAAGCCCAGCCCGGCGGCGATGCGGTTCCAGGCGTTGATGGTGGCGATGGCGGTGCAAAGCTGGGCGAATTCCTCGCCAGGAAAGGCGCGCGCGGCATCCGCCCGCTCGGCTTCGGTGAGATGGGCGTGGGTGAGGGCGGTGAGCCGCTCCGCCCAGGCCAGGGCGGCCTGCTCGCGGGGGGAGAAAGCCCCGGAGTCGCGCCATGCGGCCAGCAGGTCCAGCTTCGTCTGGGCGACTCCCAGCTTGCGCGCGGCGTTGAGGTGAAATGAGGTGCAAAAGGCGCAGCCATTCAGCTGCGAGGCGCGGATTTTGATGATTTCGGTCAAAGCCGGATCAAGCCCGGCGGTTTTCATGGCGGCGGTCAGGCCGCGCAGCCCTGCCGTCACGGAGGGGTAAAGTTTTGAGAATTCGTCGAAATTCATGCTGGGCTCCTCAGTTGGCCGGCATTAGAACGCTTGCCGAGATTGACGGGCAAGGGTGGTGCCGCCTATACCCCGCCAACACGCCGGACCGGGGACGGTCCGGCGATTGGTTTTGTTTGTTTTTTGCTGGAGTAGAACGCCGTGAAACGGACCTATCAACCTTCCAAGCTCGTCCGCAAGCGCCGGCACGGGTTCCGCGCCCGCATGGCGACGGTCGGTGGCCGCAAGGTGATCGCCAGCCGCCGCGCCAAGGGCCGCGCCAAGCTCTCCGCCTGACAGCGCGCCCGGCGCGCTGCCAACGCTGATGGCCAAGGCCCAAACCCCGCCCGCCCGGTTAACCCGGCGCGCAGAGTTTTTGCGCCTTGCCGCGCGGGGGCAAAAGATCGCCAAGCATGGCTTCGTGCTCCAGGCCGCCAAGGGCGGTCAGGAAGAAGCTGTGCGCGTGGGGTATACCGCTACCAAGAAGATCGGCAACGCCGTCATCCGCAACCGCGCCAAGCGCCGGTTGCGGGAGGCGGCGCGGCTGGTGCTTGCCGGGCGGCCCATGCCGGGGGTTGAACTGGTGCTGATCGCGCGGCGGGAAACCGGGGACATGGAATTCTCCCGGCTGAAACAGAATTTCGCCAAGGCGCTGGACGAGGTGCTCTCATGAGCCCCGCCGCCCTGATGCTGTCCGGCGCCGTGCGCGCCTATGAACTTACATTGCGCCCGGTTATTGGCGCGAATTGCCGCTATTACCCCTCTTGCAGCGCCTATGCGCGCGAAGCCCTGGCCTGCCATGGCGCGGGGCGGGGCAGCCTGCTCGCGGCACGGCGCATTTTGCGCTGCCACCCTTTCCACCCCGGCGGATACGATCCGGTTCCCCTTCCCAAGGATAGCTGACCCTGATGGACACGAAGCGCCTCATTCTTGCACTTGCCATATCCTTCGGCATTTTGGGCATCTTTACCGTCGTGCAGGAAAAATTCTTCCCGCACCCGGCACCCAGCCCGGCGCAAACCGAACAGCAGGCCCAGCAGGCCGCCGGCACCAAGCAGGCGGCGATTGAGGCTGGTGCGCCTGGCACCGCGCAGAACGCGGCCGCCAACGGCCCGCGCCTGACCGTGGACGCACCGATGCTGAAAGGCAGCATCGGCCTGACCGGCGCTGTGTTCGACGACGTGGTGCTGAAGGATTACCACGAGACCATCGCGAAGAATTCGCCGTTGGTGCAGATCGAGGGCCGGCGCGGCGGCGATACACCCTCTTACGCGCAGTTTGGCTGGACGGCCTCCGCCGGGGTGAAGGTGCCGGGCAACGATACGGTGTGGACGCCGAGTGCTGAGGAACTGACGCCGGGCACGCCCGTGACCCTTTCCTGGGATAACGGCCAGGGGCAGATTTTCCAGCTCATCCTGAAAATCGACGACAAATTCATGTTCACTGTGACGCAGAACGTGGTGAACCACGGCGCCTCCTCGGTCACGGTTTTCCCCTGGTCGCGCGTGGTGCGGGACTACAAGCCGAAAGAGCAGTCCAACTGGGTGCTGTTCGACGGCCCGCTGGGCGTGTTCAACAACACGCTGAAGCAGGAAGGCTATGGCCCGCTGAAGAATAACGGCGAGAAGGCGCCGGACGGGGTTGCCTATTCCACCTCCGGCCCTGGCGGCTGGAGCGGCATTACCGACAAATACTGGCTGACCGCCATCGCGCCCGCGCAAACCGCGCAGATGAACGCCAGCATGAGCTACAACACGGTGAGCGAAGGCGATGGCGGGGCTTATCAGACCAGCTTCATCACCCAGAACCCGCAGAACGTGCCGGCCGGTGGGCAGGCCAGCTTCACCAGCCATCTCTTCACCGGCGCCAAGGTGGTGAAGATCCTGGATCAGTATCAGAGCCAGTATCAGATCCCGGCCTTCTACAAAGCGGTGGATTTCGGCCATCTCTATTTCCTGACCAAGCCGATCTTCTTCTGCCTGGACTGGCTGAACACGCTCACCGGCAATTTCGGTCTGGCGATCATGATCTTTACCGTCGGCGTGAAGCTGCTTTTCTTCCCGCTGGCTAGCTACTCCTACCGCTCGATGGGCCGGATGAAGGCGCTGCAACCGAAGATCGCGGCGCTGAAGGCGCAGCATAAGGACGACCAGCAGAAGCTGCAGCAGGCGACAATGGAGCTGTACAAGACCGAGAAGATCAACCCGGCCTCGGGCTGCTTGCCGATGTTGTTGCAAATTCCGGTGTTCTTCTCGCTTTACAAGGTCATCTTCATCACCATCGAGATGCGGCACGCGCCATTCTATGGCTGGATTCATGATCTTTCCGCGCCGGATCCCACGAATATCTTCAACCTGTTTGGCCTGATCCCCTTTGACCCGGCCGCGATCAACCCGATCCTGCATGTCGGCCTGCTGCCGATCATCATGGGCGTTACCATGTTCCTGCAGCAGAGATTGAATCCGGCTCCGGCGGACCCGGCGCAGCAGCGCATGTTCCAGTTCATGCCGATCATTTTCACCTTCATGCTGGCGCGTTCGCCTGCGGGGCTGGTGCTATACTGGGCATGGAACAACATTCTTTCGGTGGGGCAGCAATGGCTGATCATGCGCAGGGCGATGGCGCCCAGGCAGAAAACGGCTCCGGCGAAGGGCTGAATTTCGACAGCCCGGGCCTGACGCCCGAGCAGTTGGAGGCGGGGCGCAAGCTGTTCGCCTCGCCCTGCGAGTTTTTTTATGCCGCACAGGCGCTGGAGCATCTGCCGGAGCCACGCGGCAACGAGATCGCCCTGGCGGGACGCTCCAATGTCGGCAAATCCTCGCTGATTAACGCCATTGCCGGGCGCAAGGCGCTGGCGCGGGTTTCGCACCAGCCGGGGCGCACGCGGCAGCTGAATTTCTTTGAATGTCAGGCCGGGCCGGTGGTGCTGGTGGATATGCCGGGCTACGGCTATGCCGAGGCGCCGAAGGAGATAAAGCGCGACTGGCAGGGGCTTATGCTGGATTATCTGCGCGGCCGGCCCAATCTGCGCCGGGTGTTTCTGCTGCTGGACGCGCGGGTGGAGATAAAGGTCTCGGACGAGACGGTGATGGAGTTGCTGGACCGTTCCGCGGTTTCATTCCAGATGGTGCTGACCAAGGCGGATTCCGTGAAGCCCGGCCCCTTGAAGCGCAAGCAGGAGGAGGTTTTGGCCCTGGCGGCCAAGCATCCGGCCGCGCTGAACCGAATCATCACCACTTCCAGCGCCGGCGGGCTTGGCATAGAGGAAATGCGCGCCGCGATTGCCGAATTCGTTGAATGAGGACGAAATGAACAGCCAAGACATCACAGACGCCGCCCGGGAAGCGCATATCGTCACCAAGGTGCTGCCCTATCTGCGCCGTTACGCCGGGGCGACGATCGTGGTGAAATATGGCGGCCATGCGATGGACGGCTCTTTGGCCAATGAATTCGGCCGCGACATCGCGCTGTTGAAGCAGGTGGGCATCAACCCCGTGGTGGTGCATGGCGGTGGGCCGCAGATCAACGCCATGCTGAAGCGCCTCAACATCCAGTCCAGCTTCGTGCAGGGGCTGCGGGTGACGGACGCCGCCATGGTGGAAGTGGTGGAGATGGTGCTGGCCGGCACCGTGAACAAACAGGTGGCCGGGCTTATAAACACCGCCGGCGCGCTGGCCGTGGGCATCTCCGGCAAGGATGGCGGGCTGATTCGCGCGCGCAAGCTGCGCCGCACCTATAAGGACCCGGATTCGGCCATCGAGCAGGTGCTGGATCTGGGCTATGTGGGCGAGCCGGCGTTTATCGATACCCGCGTGATCCACGCGTTGACCGGGGCGGGGCTGATCCCCGTGATCGCGCCCGTGGGCGCGGGTGAGGATGGCCAGACCTATAACATCAACGCCGATACGGTGGCGGGCGCCATTGCGGGTGCCTTGAACGCGCAGCGCCTGCTGATGCTGACAGACGTGCCGGGCGTTTTGGATAAAAGCAAGCAATTGCTTGCGGATCTTTCATTGACGCAAATCCGCGGGCTGATCGCTGATGGCACGATTTCCGGCGGGATGATCCCGAAAGTGGAAACCTGCATGGAGGCGGTGACGTTGGGCGTGAAAGGCGCCACCATCCTGGACGGCACCGTGCCGCATGCGCTGCTGCTCGAGCTGTTTACCGAGCACGGCATCGGCACGATGATTCACAAATGATCGCGACGATTTATCACAACCCGAAATGCGGAACCTCGCGCAATGTGCTGCAAATTCTGCGCGAGGCCGGGATTGAGCCCGAGATTGTGGAATATCTGAAAACCCCGCTATCCCGCAAGGAGCTTGCGGATCTCGCAAAGAAACTGGGCGGTGCCACGGAAGTTTTGCGCGCCAAGGAGCCCTTGGCCGCCGAGCTGGGGCTGAAGGATGCCGGCGATGACGCGATTCTGGACGCGATCGCCGAACATCCAATTCTGTTCAACCGCCCAGTGGTGGTGACGGAGAAGGGTGCCAAAGCCTGCCGCCCGTCCGAGACGGTTCGCGAAATTATCTGAAGAATTGGTTGCCGGGGCGCTTCAGCCCCAGATGCTCGCGCAGCGTGGTTCCCTCATACGCCTCGCGATAGATGCCACGGCGGGTGAGTTCCGGCACCACGAGATCGACGAAGTCGTTCAGCCCTTCCGGCACGGTGTGGAACATGATGTTGAACCCATCTGAGCCTTTGCTCTCCAGCCATTCCTGCATGCCATCCGCGATTTCGCCCGGCGTGCCGATGAATTGCAGTCCGCCATAGCCGCCGACGAACTGTGCGAGCTGGCGCACGGTGAGGTTCTGTTCGCGCGCCATCTTCACCAGGCTGGCCTGGGCACTCTGGCTGGCATTGGTGGGCGGCAATTCCGGCAGCGGGCTGTCCAGGTCGAATTTGGTTGCGTCCACGCCCAGACGCATGGAGAGGTTAGGCATGGCGCTGTCGGGATGCACGAGGCTGTCGAGGCGCTTTTTCTTCTCCTGCGCTTCCTCATGCGTGCGCCCGGCGACGACCATCGCCGCCGGCAGAATTTTTAACGAATCGTCGGGACGCCCGATGGCCGCCATGCGGCGGTGGATGTCGGCATAAAATTCCTGCCCGTCCTTCAGCGAACGCGCGGCGCCGAAGATCACCTCCGCCGTTTCCGCCGCCAATTGACGCCCGGCTTCAGAGGCGCCAGCCTGCACGATCACCGGCCAGCCCTGCACAGGCCTTGCGATATTCAGCGGACCGCGCACGGAGAAATACTTACCCTCAT
>JAGWOU010000026.1 GCA_028870815.1 Rhodospirillales bacterium
GGCGTCGGCTCCGGGCTCTACGGCATGCTGCTGTTCGCCATCGTGGCGGTGTTCATCGCCGGGCTGATGGTGGGGCGCACGCCGGAATATCTCGGCAAGAAGGTGCAGGCGAAGGAGATCAAACTCGCCATGCTGGGCGTGCTGATCCTCACTTTATTCATCCTGGCGGGTGCCGGCTTCTCGCTCGTTACCAAGTCGGGGCTTGCATCCTTGGCCAATGCCGGGCCGCATGGGCTGACGGAAATGCTCTATGGCTGGACCTCGGCCACCGAAAATAACGGCAGTGCCTTCGCGGGGCTTTCCGCCGACACGCCGTTGCTGGATTATGGGCTGGGTGCCGCCATGTTATTTGGGCGCTTCGCCTTCATGGTGCCGGTTCTGGCCATTGCCGGTTCGCTCGCCGCCAAGCCACGCCTGCCGGAAAGTGCCGGCACGTTCCCCACCACGGGCCCTCTGTTCATCGGGCTTTTGATCGGCGTGATCATCATCCTCGGCGGATTGCAATTCCTGCCCGCTGACACGCTCGGACCGTTGGCCGAGCATTTCCTCCTGCAAGCTGGAAAGACGTTTTAACAATGTCAAAAGCTGATACCATTTCCCTGTTCGATGCGCGGATCATCCGCCGCGCGGCGTGGGATTCACTCGCCAAGCTCAACCCCGTCACGCTGATGCGCAATCCTGTGATCTTCGTGACCGAGATTGTCTCCGCCCTCGTCACCGCCGCGGGGATCGAGGCTCTGCTCAAACATCAGCCTGCCGCGTTCCCGCTTGTTATCGCGGCATGGCTATGGCTGACAGTGGTTTTCGCCACCTTCGCGGAAGCCGTGGCGGAAGGGCGCGGACGCGCGCGGGCGGAAACTCTGCGCCGCGCACGGTCAGACACCATGGCCAAGCTGCTCACCAACCCGCCCAACCGCGCGCTCTACAAACCCACGGCTGCACCGGATCTGCGCCAAGGTGATATCGTACTGGTTGAAGCAGGCGACATCATCCCTTCAGATGGCGAGGTGATCGAAGGTATCGCCAGCGTGAATGAAAGTGCCGTCACCGGTGAATCCGCCCCCGTGGTGCACGAGGCCGGTGGCGACCGCTCAGCCGTGACCGGCGGCACACAATTAGTGTCCGACTGGCTGGTGGTTCGCATAACCGCCGATGCGGGCAGCACCTTTCTGGACCGCATGATCTCGCTGGTGGAAGGGGCAGAGCGCCGCAAGACACCGAATGAGACCGCGCTGAACATATTGCTGGCGGGGCTCACGCTGGTATTTCTCATCGCCGTGGTCACGCTCGTGGGGTTCGGCTCTTATTCCGGCACGAAATTTTCAATTCCCGTGCTGGCAGCGCTGTTGGTCTGCCTTATCCCCACCACCATCGGCGGATTGCTCTCCGCCATCGGCATCGCCGGGATGGACAGGCTGGTTCGCTTCAATGTAGTCGCCACGTCCGGCCGAGCGGTGGAAGCCGCGGGTGACGTGGACGCGCTGCTGCTGGATAAAACCGGCACCATCACCTTCGGCAACCGCATGGCCTCCGCATTCTATCCTGTTTCCAGCGTGCAGGAGCGTGAGCTGGCGCAAGCCTGCGCGATGGCCAGCCTGGGCGACGATACACCGGAAGGCCGCTCCATCCTTGTGCTGGCTCGGGAGAAATACGGCATCGCGCCCGAGCGTCCGGCAGATGCCGAAATCATTCCCTTCAGCGCAAATACGCGCATGTCCGGCGTGGACAGTGCCGGGCAAAGCTACCGCAAAGGTGCGGTGGATTCGGTGCTGAAGGCGCTGAACACACAAGGAGACGCGGCCTTTGCCGAGGCCACGGCGCGCATTGGCCGCGCGGGCTCCACGCCGCTGGCAGTTTCCGCCAATGGCAGGCTGCTGGGACTGATCGAGCTGAAAGATATCGTAAAGCCCGGCATCAAGGAGCGTTTCGCCGCCCTGCGCGGCATGGGTATCCGCACGGTGATGGTCACGGGTGACAACCGCGTCACCGCAGCCGCCATCGCCGCCGAAGCTGGGGTGGATGACTACATCGCCGAAGCCACACCGCAGAACAAGCTTGATTATATCAGGAAGGTTCAGAACGAAGGCCGCCTGGTGGCAATGTGCGGAGACGGCACCAACGACGCACCCGCATTGGCCCAGGCGGATGTTGGTGTGGCGATGCAAACCGGCACCCAGGCCGCGCGCGAGGCCGGCAACATGGTGGATCTAGACAGCGACCCGACAAAGCTGATCGAAATCGTGGAAATCGGCAAACAGCTTCTCATCACACGCGGGGCGCTCACCACCTTCTCCATCGCCAACGATATCTCGAAATATTTCGCGATCCTGCCTGCGATTTTCGTGGGCACCTATCCGCAGCTCGGCGCGTTGAACATCATGCATCTGCGCAGCCCGGAAAGTGCGATCCTCTCAGCAGTGATCTTCAATGCACTCATCATCGTGGTGCTGGTGCCCCTGGCGCTGAAGGGCGTGAAGTTCCGCGCCATTGGCGCCGCCGCGCTGCTGAAGCGCAACCTGCTGATCTACGGGCTCGGCGGCATCATCGCGCCGTTCGCCGGCATCAAGCTTATCGACATGCTGCTCGGCCTGTTTTGAAAAGGTTTTTCCCCATGCTTCGTGAAATCCGCCCGGCTTTTTCATTGGTGATCTTGTTTACCCTGTTTCTGGGCTTTCTTCTGCCGGCAGCCTTCACCGGCGCCATGCAGCTTGCCTTGCCCTGGCAGGCCAATGGTTCCCTGCTGAAGAACAACGGCGAAATCATCGGCTCCGCCTTGATCGGCCAGAACTTTACATCCCCCAAATACTTCCAGCCTCGCCCTTCGGCCCTGGATAAACCGTATGACGCCGCCACCTCCGGCGCCTCCAATCTCGGCCCCACCAGCGCCGCGCTGGAAACCGCTATCAAGCAGCGTGTGGCGGCGTACACCAAAGCGTTCGGCCCTGGTCCGGTGCCTGCTGATGCCGTTACCGCTTCCGGCTCCGGGTTGGACCCTGATATCTCGCTGGCCAACGCGCTGCGCCAGGTGCCCGCCGTGGCCGCCGCGCGACATCTGCCCGCCGCCGCGGTCACTTCCCTGGTGGAAAAGCTGGCGCATCACGCCTTCCTTGGCGTCATCGGCACGGATCATGTGAACGTGCTGGAGCTCAATCTTGCGCTGGATCATCCACCAGCCACATAAAGCCGTATGGCGAATCAGGATGATGGCCGCCCAGACCCGGATGCGCTGCTGGCCAGCGCGGAACGGGGCAGCCGTGGCCACCTGAAAATCTTCCTTGGCGCGGCCCCGGGCGTGGGCAAAACCTGGGAGATGCTGGACGCCGCCCTGGCCAAGCGCGAACGCGGGCTGGACGTAGTGGCTGGGCTGATCGAAACCCATGGCCGCGCCGGAACACTGCGGAAAATCGGCGCGCTGGAGCTTCTGCCCCGGCGCGCCGTGCCATATCGCGGCCAAACACTGGAGGAATTCGACCTCGACGCCGCCCTAACCCGCCGCCCGCAATTGCTGCTGGTGGACGAGCTGGCCCACACCAACGCCGCCGGCCTGCGCCACGCCAAACGCTGGCAGGATGTGCAGGAACTTCTGGAAGCGGGCATCGATGTGTGGAGCACGGTGAACGTGCAGCATCTTGAAAGCCTCAACGACCAGGTGGCGCGCATCACCGGCATCCGTGTCGCCGAAACCATCCCGGATACGGTGCTGGACATGGCCGATGAGATCGAGCTCATCGACCTGCCGCCCAATGAGCTGCGCGCCCGGCTGGAGGAAGGCCATATCTACCGGCCAGATGTCGCCGCGCGGGCGCTGCGGGATTTCTTCCGGGAGGGCAATCTCGGCGCGCTGCGCGAAATGGCGTTGCGCCGCGCTGCCCAGCGGATCGACAAAGACGTGACGCATTACATGCGCACGCGCGCCATTCCCGGCCCCTGGCCGGTGGCGGAGCGCGTGCTCGCCCTGGTGGGGGCGGATGCTTCCGCCGGCAATGTTGTGCGCCACGCCGCCCGGCTGGCGGAAGCCTTGCGCGCCCCGCTCACCGCCTTTCATATCGAACGCACCAACGACGACGCCCGCGTGCAAGCGGCGCTGGACCTTGCCGTGCAGCTCGGCGGCAATGTGGTCACGCAAAACGCGACGGATCTGGTACGTGCGGTGCTGGATTACGCCGGCCAGAACAACATCACCCATATCGTCATGGGCCGCCTGCCCGCGCGGCGCTGGCGGCCCAGGCTGCGGCTGGCGGATGCGCTAACGCGGCAAAGCGCGGCCTTCGCCCTGCACTTCGTGCCCGTGCCCGCCGCCCCGGCGCCGCGCCCTGCCCCAGCCCGCCGCAAAACGGATTTTGAACCCTACCTCTTAGCCAGCGCGCTGCTTGGCGTGGTGACGGTCATCGGCGTCGCGGCAGACAAATACGTGCCGCAGGAGGCGATGGGGTTAATCTTCACGGGCATTATCGTGGCCATGGCCAGCCGTTCCGGCCGCAATGCCGGGCTGTTCAGCGCCCTGCTGGCCTTCCTGCTCTGGAATTTCTGCTTTCTGCCGCCGGTCTATACCTTCTCCGTGGCCGACCCGCGGGATGTGGTGGCGCTGCTCGTGTTTCTCTTGGTGGGGGTGCTCACCGGCCAGCTGGCCGGGCGGGTGCGGCAAGAGGCGGGGGCCGCCGCCTCGCGTGTGGAGGCGCTGCGGCGTATCTCGCTGTTCGGCCAACGCCTGTCCCGCGCTGCTACCTTGTCAGATGTTCTCGCCAGCGCGGCGGAGGAAGCTGCGTCGATGACCGGCTCCGGCACTGTATTGCTGCATGGCCCGCACGGCCTGCGCCCGGAAGCCAGCCGCCCGGCGGGTATCAGCCTGGACGAAGCCGCCACCGCCGCCGCCGAATGGTGCTTCGCCCACGGCGTGGAAACCGGCATCGGCACCTCCACCCTGCCCTCCGTGCCCTGGCGCTTTCTGCCACTCTCCAGCAATGCGGGCTGCATCGGCGTGCTGGGCGCCAAACCGGATGCCGTGCCCCCGCCTCTGGCGCAGGCTTTGGCCGCTCTGGCGGGGCAAACGGCGCTGGCGGTGGAACGCGCCCGGCTCTCTCTGCACACCGCCCGCGCCCAGGCGCAGGAGGATAGCCAGAAACTGCGCAACGCCCTGCTCTCCTCCCTCAGCCACGATCTGCGTACGCCGCTCACCTCCATCCGCGGCGCCGCGGAGACACTCACCCAGGCCGGAAGCGCGCTGGACGAACCCACTCGCGCCGATCTCCTGGCCAGCATCACGCAGGACACCGCGCGCATGACCAAATTCCTCGCCAACATCATGGACATGGCGCGGGTGGAAGCCGGAGGGCTAACCGTGCGGCAGGAGCGCGTAAAGCTAGAAGAAGTAGCGGAAGCCGCCATCGCGCGTGTTTCCGGCGCGCTTTATACGCGCGTGAACATCGCGCCCGATGCCACCTACGCGCGGGCGGACCCGGCGCTGCTGGAACAGGTGATCGTGAATCTGCTGGACAATGCCGTGAAATACTCCCCGCCGGACAGCCATATCAGCGTGAACGCCGTGCGGGCGGGCAACAAGCTACGGCTTTCCGTGGCCGATGCCGGGGTGGGCATCGCCCCGGGCGAGCTGGACGCGGTGTTCGATAGCTTCTTCCGCGCCAGGCGGGGAGACCGCGTGGCGCCAGGCACCGGGCTTGGCCTTGCCATCGCCAAGGCCTTCACCGAGGCGATGGGCGGCACCATCTCCGCCCAAAGCCCGCGCACGGACCTGCCCGCCGACGGCATGCCCGGCACCATCATCACAATGGAGCTGCCCGCCGCATGATTTCAGGCCGTATTCTGGTGGTGGATGACGAGCCGCAAATCCACCGCTTTCTTGGCCCCGCCCTATCCGCCGCCGGTTATGAGCCGCTGCGCGCCGAACGCGGGGACGACGCACTGCGCCAGGCCGCCAGCGCCGCGCCTGATCTGGTATTGTTGGATCTTGGTCTGCCGGACATTGAGGGCCAGGAGGTATTGCGCAGGCTGCGGGCATTTTCTGAAGTGCCGGTGATCATCCTTTCCGCCCGCGACCAGGAGGCCCAGAAAATCACGGCGCTTGATTCCGGCGCGGATGATTATGTCGAGAAACCCTTTGCCCTGGGCGAATTGCTGGCGCGCATCCGCACCGCGCTGCGCCGCAAGGGCCAGACCCAGCCCGCCACACAGCAGCTGGATTTTAACGGCCTGCGCATCAACGCCACCGCCGCGAAAGCCGAGTTGAATGGCGCTCCCCTGGCCCTGACCAAGCGCGAGCACGCCTTGCTGTTGTTGCTGGTACGCAACCATGGGCGCGTGCTCACCCACCGGCAGCTTCTCACGGCACTCTGGGGCCCGGCCCATACGGAGGATGTGGCGTATTTGCGCGTTTATATCGGCCAGCTGCGCAAGAAACTGGGGGACACGCTCTCAGCCAAGCTGAAAACCGAACCGGGCGTCGGCTACCGGCTGGAGGAGTAGAGCTTAGCCTCTGCCGAGCGCTTTTTCGATCTTCTGGTCCGTCTTGTACTGGCTGAGCGCATAGACCGACCAGATGGCCGCCGGAATCCAGCCGATGAGCGTGATTTGCAGGAAAAGGCAGAACAGCCCCGCGAAAGGCCGGCCAATGGTGAAGAACTGGAGCCAGGGCAGCAGCAAAGCGAGAATCAGGCGCATGGTTCCTCCGGGGGGTATGCGCCGTTCTCCTCGCAAATTTATCCGTGAAAAGAAAGAGGCGGCACCAGCAGCGCCGCCTCCGTTATGTTTCTCTGCCTTACTTCATCGTCGGCATGGCGAACTCGGCGCCCTTGCGGATACCCGCCGGCCAGCGGGAGGTGATGGTCTTGATGCGCGTATAAAACCGCACCCCCTCACGCCCATGGATGGCATGGTCACCAAAGATGGAGCGCTTCCAACCACCGAAGGAATGGAAGGCCATCGGCACCGGAATGGGCACGTTCACACCCACCATGCCAGCCAGCACGCCATTGGTGAAAGCGCGTGCGGTATCGCCGTCCGAGGTGTAAATCACCGCGCCATTGCCGAATTCATGGTCGTTCACCAGCTTCAACGCCGCATCGAAGCTGTTCTGGCGCACAACGCTCAGCACCGGGCCGAAGATTTCTTCCTTGTAGATGCTCATCTCAGGCGTCACGTGGTCGAACAAGGTCGGGCCGGTGAAATAGCCATCCTCATTGCCCTGCAATGTCAGCCCGCGCCCATCCAGCACCAGCTTCGCACCTTCCTCCTCGCCCTTGGCGATATAGCCCTCAACCTTCGCCTTGTGCTGCGCGGTGACAAGCGGGCCCATCTCGGCCTCTTTGTCAGTCTCCGGCCCGATCTTCAGGGCCCGCGCGCGCTCGGTAATGCGCTCGATCAGCGGCTCGGCAATCGGCCCCACCGGCACGGCCACGGAAACCGCCATGCAGCGTTCACCGGCGGAGCCATAGGCCGCGCCCATCAGCGCATCCACCGCCTGGTCCAAATTCGCGTCCGGCATCACCACCAGATGGTTCTTCGCCCCACCCAGAGCCTGCACACGCTTACCGGCGGCAGTGCCGGTGGTGTACACATATTCCGCAATCGGCGTGGAGCCGACAAAGCTGATGGCGGCGATGCGCTTGTCGTGCAGCAACTGCTCTACCACATCCTTGTCGCCATTGATCACGTTGAACACGCCATCCGGCAGCCCGGCCTGCTTCAGCAACTCCGCCATACGCAACGCGGCGGAAGGCACCTTCTCCGACACTTTCAGGATGAAGCTGTTGCCGCAGGCAAGAGCCACGGGAAACATCCATAGCGGCACCATGGCCGGGAAGTTGAACGGCGTGATGCCCGCGCACACGCCCAAAGACTGGCGCATGCTGTAACTGTCGATATTGGTGCCGACATTCTCGGTGAACTCGCCTTTGAGAAGTTCGGGAATTCCGCAGGCGAATTCCACCACTTCTATACCGCGCGCCACCTCGCCCAGCGCATCGGACTGCACCTTGCCATGCTCGGAGGAAATGATCTCCGCCAACTCCCCGGCGTGCTGCTCCATCAAATCCTTGAACTTGAACATCACCCGCGCGCGGCGCAGCGGCGGGGTGGCGGCCCAGGCGGGATAAGCGGCGGTGGCCGCCTCGATGACCGCGTTCACCTCATCCGCGGTCGCCACGGCAAGCTCTTTGCTCTGCGCGCCAGTGGCGGGATTGTACACGGGCAGGCTGCGCGAACCAGCGCCCGGCACAGCCTTGCCATTGATGTAATGACCAATTTTTTGCATGCGGCTTTCCAATCCTCACTAAGCTTAAACCGAAACAAGCGGCGCGGCCCGCAATTCCATTTTATCCAACTTATGAAACAACAATTCCATTCTTAGCGCAATACCGGAATTCAAATTCTGTTTAAAACCTTAAACAGCCAGATTTCATTCTAAAAATAGAAAATTTATTCTATTCTAAGCCGGAGTATTGGCGTAATATGCCTCTATGCCCCCAGCCGATTTTGTCCCCTCACCCGCGCCGCGCAGCTTTGCCTCCCTTCGGGATCTGCTGCTGGAGCGCCAGGCCAGCCTGCCCAAACGCCTTGCGCAAGTGGCGAAATTCACGCTCGACCGGCCGGATGAAATGGCCCTGGGCACGGTGGCGGAACTGGCCGCTGCCGCCGGAGTACAGCCCTCGGCCCTGGTGCGCTTTGCCCAGACGCTCGGCTATTCCGGGTTCTCAGAGTTACAGCAGGTATTGCGCGCCCGCCTGCGCGAGCGTTGGCCGGATTATCAGGAACGCCTCGCCAAGGTGAAGGAGGAAACCGGCCAGAGCGCGGATTCCACCCCCATCCTGTCACGGCTGGTGGAAACCTCCGTGCAGTCCCTCGCCCGGCTTTCCAACTCCGTCGCCTCTGCCGCTTTCGAGACCGCAGTGGCCACGCTGGCCGGGGCACGCATGGTCTATCTGCTGGGCCAACGCCGTACCTTTCCGGTTTCTGCTTACCTATCCTACATGCTTGGAAATCTTGATCTGCCGCATATGCTGCTGGACAATGTGGGCGGCATGGCGGATGTGCAGGCCCGCAGCGCCGGACGGCAAGATGCGCTGCTGGCCATCAGCTTCACCCCTTACGCGCCCGCCACAGTACAAATCGCCACCCAGGCGGCGGAACGGGGCGTACCCATCGTCGCCATCACGGATTCATCTTTCTCTCCCATCGCCAGCATCGCCGCTTCCTGGCTAGAGGTTGTGGAATCAGACCTCGGCGCCTTCCGCACCCTGTCGGCCAGCATGGCGGTGGCCATGTCCCTCGCCATCGCTACGGCAGAACGCCGCCGGGCATAAACCGGGCGGCAACACAGGCTGACTTGTCCTCACACCAGCCGCCTCCAATGATGTAGCGCGACAGCCTCGCGCCCAACGCACCGTTACAGAGAATTTAGCAGAGCTTCATGCCTTTTTGTTGGCGCGGGCGTAGCCCCCAGCGCCTCATAAGTGCCAGAAATCTGGTTTCTTTGTTAGTTGATCGCAATTTTCACCGCCATGCGCGAGGTTGCGTTGAGCATATGGCCATGGTTACTTCACACGAAGTTTTAACAATGAGAGCATGAATGAAACGGACCCCTGGGTGGAAGGCTAAATCCCGAATTTCTGGCCAGGATTTCGCGGTTGCCCTTGGCCTGGCCGGGGCCGTGTTGTTTTTCGTGATCAGCGGCACGCTCGCTTACCTGGATCTGCAAACGATCCGCGAGGACACCAACAAAATCTCGCATTCTCATGAAATGATTCTAACGCTGGCGAACATCCTCTCCAGCGCGCAAGACGCTGAAACCGGCCAGCGCGGCTTTTTGCTGACGGACGACACCAACTATCTCGCTCCCTACCAGTCCGCCTTGGCCAGGCTACCGGCGCAGTTGAACACTCTCTCTCATCTTAGCACGGACGACCCCGCGCAGCAGCGACGCATCGGACCCCTGAAGCAAGCCATTGCCACCAAGCTCGCGGAGCTGAAGCAAACCATCGACTTGCAGCGCACACACAACACCGCGGCGGCTTTGGCGCTCGTCAACACCAATCGCGGCAAAACGGATATGGATGCGCTCCGCACCGCGCTGGCGCAAATGACGCAAGCCGAAGAGCAGTTGCGTGAAAAGCGGATCAGAGAAACCGACACCGCGCTGGGTAAAACGCTAACCAGCGGTGTCTTCTCAGGGCTTTTCGGAATCCTCCTCACACTCATCGTCGGCTATCTCATCAACCGCGCCACCGATGCGCGGCGGCGCCAGCAATGGTCTCAATCCGGCCAAATGGGGCTTGAGGAGGTGATGCGCGGTGAGCAGGATACTGACGAACTTGGCAATAACATTCTCGGGTTTCTGTCGCAGTATCTGGGGGCCGTCGCGGGTGCCATCTATACTGGCGAGGGAGGCAACTTCCTGCGCGCCGCCAGTTATGGCGTGCCACCAGGGGCGGAGATTCCTGAGCGTTTCCGCACCAAGGAGGGTCTCCTCGGCGAGGCCGTGGCCCAAAATCATACGCTGATTCTGGACGACGTACCGGAAGGCTATCTCGCTTTCGGCTCCGCGCTGGGCCAAAGCAAGCCGTCATTTCTGGTGATCCTGCCAGGCAGCGCCGATGGCAGGGTGAACACGGTCCTTGAACTCGGCTTTACCCATGAAGTGGACGAGGCCGTTATTACCCTTCTCGAAGAGATGCTCACGGCCATCGCGGTCACGGTACGTTCGGCCCATTACCGGGACGATCTGAAGGGATTGTTGGAAGAAACCCAGCGTAAATCAGAAGAATTGCAAGTTCAAGGCGAAGAGTTGCGGGTTTCCAATGAAGAGCTTGAGGAACAGAGCCGCGCGCTGAAAGAATCCCAGGCACGGCTTGAGCAACAGCAGGCGGAGCTGAACCAGACCAACGCGCAGTTGGAGGAGCAGGCGCAGCAACTGGAGGCGCAGCGCGACGATCTCGAAAACGCTAATGCGTCCGTGCAGATGAAAGTGCGCGAGCTTGAGCAAGCGAGCCAATATAAATCCGATTTCCTTGCCAATATGTCGCATGAATTGCGCACGCCACTAAACTCGTTGCTGATTCTCGCAAAGCTGCTGGCGGATAACGTGGAAGACAATCTGACCGGCGAACAAGTAAAATACGCGCAGACGATCCAGTCTTCCGGCAACGACCTGCTAACCCTCATCAACGACATTCTCGATCTCTCGAAGATCGAGGCCGGGCATGTGGAAATTCGCGCGGAGACGGTACCGGTCGAACGGCTGACCGAGAGCCTGCGTCAAGTTTTCATGCCCATCGCCCAGGAGAAGGGGCTGGGCTTTGCGGTCGAGATCGCGCCGGAATGTGTGACGGTTTTTTCAACCGATATACAGCGGCTTGAACAGGTCTT
>JAGWOU010000424.1 GCA_028870815.1 Rhodospirillales bacterium
ATAAAGCGCGGGTAATGCATTACCATCACCCCAAGTCTGAAATTGCGCCTGCCGCGCCCGCCAAGCCTCCGGCGCCACCGGCACCTAAAGCCGCGCCAAAGCCCGCCCCGGCGCCCAAACCCGCGCCAGCCAAGCCGGTTGCGCTGCCCGTGGCGCGCATTGAATTCGCCCCCGGCAGCGCAACCTTGCCCGCTGGTGCCGCCAGCGTGCTGAAGCCCTTCTGCGCCACGCGCACCCAGGTACCCGTGATCACCCGCGCGCCCGCCGACCCAACCGACCCCTCCGGCGCGATGCGGCTCTCGCTGAACCGCGCCTTCGCGATTCGCGATGCGCTGACCGCCTGCGGCGTGCCCGCGCAGAATATCATCCCACGCGCCGCCGGGAATGTGCCCGGCGCCGACGAAAATGAAGCCTTGATCGGAGCGAGCGCACCGCCATGACCAAGCCCACCAGCTATCTTATCCGCATGGTGCTGTTCTGCCTGGTGGTTTATGGCGGCGCCGCGGCCCTGGCGCCCACGCTGGCGCATTTCTTCATGGCCAATCCGGTGATCAACTCGGTCATCTTCCTGGTCGAGATTTTCGGCGTATTCTGGAATATCCGGCAGGTGCAGCGGCTATACCCGGAAGCCGCGTGGGTGGAAGAGTTCCGCCGCAACCGCCAGAAGCTGGTGGAGGCAACCCCGCCTGCCCTGCTGGCGCCCATGGCGCGCATGCTGCATGGGCGGGCCGATGGCGAGCGGCGGATCACTCTCTCCGGTCAGTCCATGCGCACGATTCTCGACGGCGTATCCTCGCGCCTCGACGAATCCCGCGAACTTTCACGCTACATCACCGGGGTGATGATCTTCCTTGGTCTGCTCGGCACCTTTTGGGGGTTGCTGCACACGGTCTCCTCCGTCGCGCAGGTTATCAACGGCATGAGCCTCGCGGGTGGTGACGTGAACGCGATGTTCGCGCAACTGAAAGCGGGCCTCGCCAAGCCGCTGGCGGGCATGGGCACGGCGTTTTCCGCCTCCATGTTCGGCCTTTCCGGCGCGCTGGTGCTGGGCTTTTTGGATCTTACCGCCGGGCAGGCGATGAATCGCTTTTTTAACGAGCTGGAGGAATGGCTCGCCACCCTGACGCGCCTGGGCACCGGCGCGCTGGGCGGCGATGGCGAGGCCAGCATGCCCAGCTATGTGCAGGCCCTGCTGGAGCAGACCGCTGAGAACATGGACCAGTTGCAGCGCGCCCTGGCGCGTGGCGAGGACAACCGGGTACAGAGCAACACCGCCTTGCGCGCCTTGGGAGACCGCATGGCGGAGCTTGGCGATACGCTGCGCCTGCAACACCAACTGATGGAAAAAATCGCCAGCGCGCAGATCGCGCTCTCTCCGGCGCTGGCGCGGCTTTCAGACGCCAAGAGCAGCGGCGATGATGTTTCCCGCGCGCATCTACGAAATATCGAATTGCTGCTAAACCGCTTCATCACCGAAACCGAGCAGGCCCGCAGCCAAAGCGTGGCGGACCTGCGCGGTGACCTGCGGCTGCTCACCCGCACGCTTTCCGCGCGGCTGGAGGAGCCGAGGTCATGAGCCGCCGGCGCGGCAACGGCGCCAACGGGCTGGAAGCCTGGCCCGGCTATGTGGACGCGCTTTCCACCCTGCTTATGGTCACGATTTTCGTTCTGCTGGTGTTCGTGCTGGCGGAGGCGTTTCTATCCAGCGCGCTGACGGGGTCTGACAACACGATCAGCCGGCTGAAGGAGCAGATTGCCGAACTGACCCAGAGCCTTTCGATGGAAACATCGAAGGATAGCACGCTGAGCCAGGAACTTGCCGCGCTGAATGCCCAGCTTGCCACCGCGCAGGCCGCGAATGCGAGCCTCAACCAGCAGCTTTCCACCGACAACACGACCATCTCCGGCTTGCAAAGCGCGCAGAAATCCCTTCAGGACCAGCTTTCAGACGCGCAGGCCGCAGCGGCCTCGGCCGCGGGACAAATCTCCGAGTTGCAGGCCGCCGCGGATAGCAGCGACCTGCAATCCAAGCTGACCGACGCGC
>JAGWOU010000027.1 GCA_028870815.1 Rhodospirillales bacterium
AGATCTATACGTCCCTTACGGCTTGCACTCTTTGACAGGTACAGGTGTTTTTGTTCAGACTTTTTTTGACACATCCCCTCCACCGCCTCGTCTTAAATCAGAACATAAAGATCAAATTGGGATAGTGATGCTCGAAACTAACTCGAGCCACGGTTTCCATATATATCAATATTATGGCTACCGAGAACCGGGACAACATTGGAGCGAACGTCAAAAATCAGAGCGGCTATTTAAGACCAGCAGTTTAAGCCCGACGTAATCATTCAGATCGATAAGCAAGAAGATGTAAGTTACTCCAAGTGCTCTTTAGGGTAACCCTTCCCCAAATAGCTTGTCCAACGTAGAAACCTGTAACACTCCAGTGGTTTGGGTTTCTATCCATGCCCATCGGTCCATTCCGTATCGCAATAATTAATCGTGGAAGGAGATTTACATCTAGCTGCCTGCTGCTTTGGCCAGACATCAAAGTCCCATCAGTTAGATTTAAAAAATCGTTTACTCCGTATGGATTGCCTTTAGTATAGTAAGTCTGTGAAACTGGTTTGGCTGTACAAATTTTTTCCCGCTCGGCTGATTGCGATCCGCATAGTTTGTCTAATATTATCTTGTAAAATAATGTCTCCTTCTTAGGATGGCTATCGCTGGTTAAAATAACACCTATCAGGGCGCTGCCTTGGTTTACTCCACATCCATTTTGAGTTTTTAGAAGTCCTTCTGAAACAGAAACATTGGCGTCGACTACTAACGCGCTGAGTCCTGATAATGTCGAAGATGCTCCCCCTTTTTGGTTCATTGCGAGAATACTTGGCTGATGCAGGTTGCCACTGTTAGCACTCAAAAACAGATCAGACTCTCTAGGTTTACCCGCAGAAGTGATACATGGGAGGATGGAACCGTCTTGCCGAAGAGTAACATATCTATTGTTCAATGGGCCAGAGACTCTAACCTCAGCTTCCGTTGAAGAAGCAACCCATTCGGTACCCGTAGTCGTCGTAAAATGATGAAACCCTGAGAGCTGGTCTCCTGGTATATTCCATTGCGCAATTGACCAGTTAGGTGAAGGGCCCATTTGCCCATAAACGTACGGACCTCCTGGAGGTGGCGGGTCGGGCGGTTGCAGGATTCCGATATTTCCGATGGGAGAAATGAGTGAATTTTGGAAGACTTTAGCATTGGCCACGCCGAGTAAGCATATTCCAATCAAAAAGTTTGCACTAATTTTTGTCCATAATTTCATCTTGTCCTACCGATGCAGATATCAGTACAGAGTCAAACCGAAGTGTCCAAAAGCTGATTACTGAGAAATATCAGGATACTCCCCCTCCCAGCCGCCACCCAGTGCTTGGTACAGAGTCACCAGATCCGTTCCCAGCCTTTCCAGCGATTGCGCCTGCTGCTGTTGGGCGGCGAGGTAAGTCTGCTGGGCATTCAGGACCGTGAGGTAGTCAACCAGCCCTTCCTTGTATTGTTCCTCCGCGAGGCCAAGGGCAATCTGGCTCTGCTGCACGTCGGTGGCCAGCGCATCCTGCGTCGCGTGTTCCTGCTCGTAATTCACCAGGGCGGTGTTCACCTGGGTGAAGGCAGTGAGTGCGGTTTTGGCATAATTGATCGCGGCTTCCTTCTGCTCGTCCTGGCTTAATTTAAGCTGGCCGCGAAGCTGCCCGCCCTCACAGATAGGCAGTGTGAGCGTGGGGCCGAAGCCATAGGTCACGGATTTCCATTTATCCAGCATATCGCCTTGCAAGGCCTGGAATGAGACGGCGCCGGTTAGCGTGATGTCCGGAAAGAAGGCAGCCTTGGCGACGCCGATCTTGGCCGTCGCGGAATGTAAATTATCCAGCGCCTCGCGCATATCCGGCCGGCGGGTGAGCAGATCCGAAGGCAGGCCAACCGGCACCACCGGCGGCGTTAGCGGCACGGGTGCGGCCTCCACGAGGTCCTGCGGCAGCCCGTCGGGTGTTTCGCCCAGCAACAGGCCGATCTGGTCGATCAGTGCGTCGCGCTGGGCGATGAGGGATGGGATTTGGGACGATATCTGCGCCGTGGTCGCCCTGGCGTTGGCAACGTCGAGCGAGGTGGTGAGGCCCGCCTGCTGGCGCTCGGCCGTTAGTTGCACAAGCTGGTTGGCGTATTGCAGGTTCTTCTGGGTGATGCCGAGCACGGCCTCGGTACCGCGAAGCTGGATATAGTCGGAGGCGACGCTTGCCTCGACATTCAACAGTGCGGCTCGGCGCGCTTCCTCGGAGGCGCGGGCGGCGGCCACGGCAGCCTCCACGGCGCGCTTGTTCTTGCCCCACAAATCGAGGTCAAACATTGTTTGCAGACCGTACTGGTAGAGATTGTACGGCTGGAGCACGGCCGGGAACGCCGCGCCAAACTGGCCGGTGGGGCTGTCGGCGCTGATCCGGTTGCGAGAGTAGGACGCGTTGGCGCTGAGAGTGGGGTAGAGTTGTGCCCCTTCAATCTGGGCTTTGGCTTCGGCCTCCAGCAAACGCTGCGTGGCGATTTGCAGATCGAGATTCTGCCGCACCGCCCTGGTTTCCAACTGCGTCAAAAGCGGGTCGTTGAAACTGGTCCACCATTGCGGGTCCACGGCGCCGCCTGACACATAGGGGGCACTCTGCGGCGGAGAATCATTGACGAATGCGGTTGGAGACGCCACGCGCGGGGGCTGGAAATTCGGGCCGACCATGCAGCCGGAAAGCGCCACGGCCAGCCCGAACGACACAGCCGAGCCGGCCAGAACGCGGCGCGAACGAGTGGATATCACGATCTTCAATCTCCTGTTCCGCCCCCCGGGTGGCGATGCTTCTAGAAAAACACGGGCAATGTTACCAAGGCAAGTTTGCCCCGGTTGGGCGGGAACGCCCAAATATCCTATAAGCCACGATATTTTGCATGCCGGGCCACCTTCGGCCATGCTCAAATCGTGCGATCTGCCATACCGAGAGGCAGTGCCGTGCATAAAAAACCGACCCGAGACACAGAGTTGTGACGTATTTTACCCTGCGGGAATATATTACGGAAAGGCCATGTTATAATCGAAAGTTTGCAGGCTCAATATTTATGTTTCAGAAGCTTAACAGGAGATTTGAAAGTGCTGGCTTCCCTTTTTTGGGGAAAGAAAGTTAAAATCCTGATAAAATATCCCTTGCATCCGAGTCGCTTTTGGACAGTATTCTACCTAAAGTTGAGTAATAGCACTCGGGAGTAAATATATGGCTGGCTTCACCTCGATGGATGCACTGGTTCGCCAAAAATTGCGAACGTGGCCACAGCATCCACCGGGCCTCGCGGATCACGACATGGGTGCGTCCGGCGCCTGGATTCGCGCGCGTCCGGGAACGCCGAAAGACCCCGATCAGCCACACCTGAAGCTGCCGGGCTCCAACCGCCTGCGCACCAACCCTGACGGTCTATGGTTCTGTTTCGGCGGAACCGCGGCGGACCCGTATGTGGATATTTTTGCCATCGAAGCCTGTGGATCGTATCAGAATCTGCTCGATAAGCGTTCGCGGTTCGCGCCCTCCATGCATTCGATGCTGGCTGTTTGCTCAGCTGATTGGCTTATGCAGCCGGTTTCAGTGGCCAACCGCATGGCGCGCTGGCGTTATACCGGGCTGCTGCAACGCCCCCCGGCCGCGCCCCTGGTTCTGCCAGTACGGGACATACGAGTGATGTACGCACTGCCGCCGCGCCATTACGCTGCCTTCGCCGCGAGTCAGATTCCACATGCGCACGAGTTTTTTGCGCCGATCAGCGCGATTATCGGCCCTGAAGGCTGGCAGCATCCACATTTGCGCGCCTTCATCGCGAGAACTTCAACACGCGCGAATTTTTTCGATTATCCGGGTGTGACGGCGGCTTGAGCGCCCCCGCAATCGTTAAGCCGCCCGGGCCGGCAATTTTCCATCAGCGAGGGCACGGGCCAGGGACGTGCCATCCAGCTCATTGGCCATGGCCTCACGCGCGCGGTGCATCACCTTACGGATTTCGCAGCCTTGTTCGTCCTGGCATTCATCGCAGCGGCGGTAGTAATTGACCGACACACAGGCAAGCGGCGCCAGCGCGCCATCCATGATGCGAATGACCTGCCCGAAGGTGATAAGATCCGCAGGTTTGGCCAGCGCATAGCCGCCGCCCCGGCCGCGGCGCGAGCGCACGAGTCCATTGCGGTTCAACTCCAGCAAAATCGCTTCCAGGAATTTCTTGGGCAGATTCTCGCGTTCAGCGATTTCCGAGACGAGGAGCAGACGGTCGCTATTCTCCCTGGCCAATGCCATCAATGCATGTAAAGCGTATTTGCATTTTTGAGACAGCATAATCGGCTCCTGAATAACGCGGATGTGCGATAATTCTCTACAACTTTGCCGATGAATAGAAAATATGCACGGTGGCGCGTGATTGAATTTACTCTCAACATAAATCGCCCACCGGATGGGCGATGTTTGTGGGCAACGGCAAGGCGAAGCAGAATTGCTGGTGACGAAACCCGCCTTACCTCCGCAACGTTCAAGATAACGACGCTAATATTTTGTTTTTTAACAAATAAGCAAGCGAATGAATTTATCGCGCGGGAGTCTTCAGGGCTTAGCCAGACTGTTGCTCACCGCTTCCGCCACTTTAATGCCGTCCACCCCAGCGGAGAGAATCCCGCCCGCATACCCCGCTCCCTCTCCTGCCGGGTAGAGGCCGCGCACGTTCAGAGAGCAGAAATCCTTGCCGCGAGTGATTCGCACAGGCGATGAGGTGCGGGTTTCAACGCCGGTGAGCACTGCATCCGGCCGGTCGAATCCTTTGATCTGCCGCCCGAAGGCGGGCAGCGCCTCGCGGATGGCGTCGATCGCGTAATCCGGCAGGGTGGCGGCGAGATCAGTAAGGTGCACGCCGGGTTTGTAGCTGGGCAAAACCTCACCAAACGCGCTTGAGGCTTGGCCGGCGATGAAATCCCCCACCAGTTGCCCCGGTGCCATATAGCCGCCGCCGCCCGCGGCAAAGGCCGCACTTTCCCAACGGCGCTGGAACTCCACGCCCGCCAATACGTCGCCGGGGTAATCCGCCGGGGTGATGCCGACCACGATGCCCGCATTGGCGTTACGCTCGGCGCGGGAATACTGGCTCATACCGTTGGTGACGACGCGCCCTTCCTCAGACGTGGCAGCCACCACAGTGCCGCCGGGACACATGCAAAAGCTATAAACGGAGCGGCCATTTTTGGCATGGTGAACGAGCTTGTAATCCGCCGCACCCAGGATCGGATGCCCGGCGAAGGCGCCGAAACGGTGGCGGTCGATCATGCCTTGCGGATGCTCGATGCGGAAACCGATGGAAAAGGGCTTGGCCTCCATGAACACGCCGCGTTCGTGCAGGCGGGCAAAGGTGTCGCGCGCCGAATGGCCGATGGCGAGGATAACGTGCTCGGTTTCGATCCGCTCGCCGCCTTCTAGCGTGACGGCGTGGATCTGGCCGTCACGGATATCGAAATCATCAACCTTGGCGCCGAAGCGGTATTCCCCGCCCAGGGCAGTCACTTTCTCGCGGATGGATTCGACCATGGAGACAAGCCGGAAGGTGCCGATATGCGGCTTGGCGATGGTGAGGATTTCCTCCGGCGCGCCGGCCTCGACGAATTCCTCCATGACCTTGCGGCCGAGATGGCGCGGGTCCTTGATTTGGGAATAAAGCTTGCCGTCGGAGAACGTGCCTGCCCCGCCCTCCCCGAACTGCACATTAGAAGTGGTATCCAAAACCCCCCGGCGCCACAGGCCCCAGGTGTCCTTGGTGCGTTCGCGCACTAGTTTGCCGCGTTCCAGAATGAGCGGACAAAAGCCGGCTTCGGCCAGGATGAGTGCCGCCAGGATGCCGCAGGGGCCGGTGCCGATGATGACGGGGCGTTTTGCCGGGCGCGCGCTGGCGATGGCGGGAAATTGGTAGCCCATATCCGGCGTGGGTTCGCCCTTGGCCGTATCCACCGCCAACGCCGCATCGATGGTGTAAACCAGCATGACCTGGGATTTCTTTCGCGCATCCCAGGCGCGGCGGTTCACATGCCACGAGAGAATCGCGGCTTCCGGCACGCCGAATCCAGCGGCGATGGCGGCTTTCAACTGGGCCTCATCATGGTCGATGGGCAGGCGAAGTTCGGTGAGGCGGCGCATTGGATGGGATTCGGAAACCATATTAGGTGTGGGCTGTACTCCGGAGCGACGCCAACGCCAATGACCTATCCATTATGACGCTTGTAATTGATCTGCGCTGCTTGCAGGACCGGCAATATTACGAACGCGGCATAGGCAACCATGCGCGCAACTTGATCCGCCATGCACCGGCGGGTTGGGTGGGGATTTACGACCCAACGCTGCCGCCGTTGCCGGAGGCTGTGGCAGGGCTGGCGGCACGGCTTTCCTCTCATGCCTACGTGCCGGGAGCCAGCATGTTCCTGAACCCCTCGCCTTTCTCGCCCGGGCAGAATTTCTGCGCCCGGATGCTGACCGATGTGCGGGTGACGAAAGCCGTATGCGTTTATGACTTTATCCCATTCGATGAGCCGGAGCGCTATCTGCGGGACCAAGCGGCGCGGCTGGAGTATCTGGTCTCTCTGGCATGGCTGAAGCGTTATAACCTGTTCTTCCCGATATCTGTGCCGACGGAGGCGCGATTGAGGGAATTGTTCGGAACCGTAGAAAGCGTGGTGACAGGGGTGGGTCTACCGCCTTTTCTGGATGCACTGCCAAAAGCAAGCCCGCGTCATATTCTGATGGTGGGCGGGGATGATGCGCGCAAGAACCCCGAAGTGCTGCTGCGCGCCCATGCGGCAAGCGCTGTGCTGCGTGATGTTCCACTGGTAATCACAGGTGCTTATGGACCTGATGCGGCGGCGTGGATGCGGATGATAACGCAGGTGGAATTGCCGGGCCGGGTGAACAATAAGGAGATGGCGGCACTTTATGCCGGCGCGGTGGCGGTGGTGACACCTTCGCGGTCGGAAGGGTTCTCGATGCCGGTGGTGGAAGCCTGCAAGGCGGGCGTGCCTTCGCTTGCCTCCGATATTCCGCCGCACCGGACTTTATTGCCCGGAATGTTTCTATTTGGTGTGGATGATGATGCGGGGCTGGCACGGCTGCTGGAAGATACTCTGGCACGGCGGAATGAGGTTATGGCCGCACAAGCCGGGCTGGCTGATGCTTTCTCAGAACAGCAAGTTGCCGCCAAGGTTTTTTCGGCTTTGCAACCAAAGCGAATAACAGCACGGCGACCGAGACTGGCCCTGCTAAGCCCCCTGCCCCCTGTGCGCAGCGGTGTGGCCGACCATTCCGCCGCGCTGCTGGCGGCACTGCGCGAATTGGCGGAAGTGGATGTGTTTGCCGTCGCACCGTACTCGGCACTTGCCGTACAGAATGGAAAATATGATTCTGTGCTATGCGTGATTGGCAACGCGCCGCTGCATAGGGAGATTTATGATCTTTGCCTGCGCCATGGCGCGGCGGCTTTGTGCCATGATGCACGGTTGCTGGGATTGGCGACAAGCGAAGGACTGGCGGGCGCTGCGAAAATGGCATCCGAGGAACTGGATCGATGCGTGACAGAGGAAGAAATTGACGTCTGGGCCAAGGATGAATCAAAACGCGAAGCCAGCTTTCTTGGACCGTTGGCACGGGCGGCACGGCCGTTGATTTTTCACGCGCCACAGCCAGCGGCCCTGTGCCGGGAGCGATTTGGCGCGGATGCACGATACCTGCCCTTTTCGATGATGCGCCAAGTTGCTTCGATTACACTAGCTGAGCGTGTGGCAGCGCGGGCAAAGTTCGGCGTTAGACCCGAGGAAAAATTGATCGTTTCGTTCGGGTTTCTTGTGTCCGGCAAGGGCATTGAAGAAGCGCTGGCGGCTTTTGCCACTTTGAAAGCGGAGCACCCAAACACGAAGCTGGTTTTCGTTGGCGAGGCACAGATGGAACTAAGCGCGGCCAGCAAAGATGCCGTGATGGTCACGGGATTTTTGGACGCGGCGGATTACCGCGCCTGGGCCGCGGCGGCGGATGCCGGGCTGCAATTGCGAGTGGGACAGCCAGGGGGAATTTCCGCCGCCTTGCAGGATTGCATCGGCGCGGGGTTGCCGACGGTGGCGAGCCGGGACCTAGCGGAGAACATAAATGCGCCCGATTATGTGAGGCGGGTGGCGGACAAGCCTGAGCCCGGGGAGATTGCGGCAGCGTTGGAGAAAGTCCTGGCGCAGCCGAGAGAAAACGAAGAGGCGCGTGCCGCTTATTGCGCCGCCCATTCAATGCAGGCTTATGCGCGCAGGCTGGTTGAGGTGTTGACCAGCTAGTCCACGGCTTCTCGGTTGAGGGCAATGGTGAGTAAGGCGGCTTCCATCTGTTTCGCCAGCGTGCTTTCTTTCGCGTCCCTGGCGGCGAGCTCGGTTCGCAAGGCGGCATTTTCGGTGCGTAGGATGTGCAACTCAAGCTGAATCCGGTCCAGCGAGGCCGTGACATCCGCCGCCATGAACTGGCGCAGGCGGCGCAGGAACGGCTTAAGCATAACGGCGCAGATCGAGGCAGCGCGGATACTCTGGCCCTTCAACGGACAATGGCGCGGCGCTTGGCCCCGGTGTGTGGCCAAAGGGCCAGAAGCGTGAGCGACGGCGGGCCTCGGCGGAGTTGGAGTTGACTGGGAAATCCTCATAAGCGCGCCCGCCCGGATGCGCGACATGGTGGGTCATGCCGCCGATGGAACGGCCGGTCCAGGTGTCGTACACGTCAAACACCAAGGGCGTCTGCGCGAAGATGGTCGGATGCAAGGCGGAGTAAGGCTGCCACGCCTTGAACCGCACGCCCGCTACGTACTCACCTTGCGTTTGCGTGCGCTGAAGCGGCATGGCCGCACCATTGCAAGCCAGCACATAACGCTCATCCACCCAGCCATTTACCTTAACTTGCAGGCGCTCAGCGGAGCTGTCCACATAACGGGCGGTGCCGGCGGAATTCTGTTCCTCACCCAGAACATGCCAAGGCTCCAGCGCGTGGCGGAGTTCAAGCTGAATGTCCCGCACAGCGACCTCGCCCAGCTTTGGAAAGCGGAATTCAAGATGCGGGGCGAACCACTCAGTATTCAGCGGGAAACCGTAACCGGCCAGCTCTTCGAGTGAATCCTTAAAATCCTCCTCAGCATAATGCGGCAGCAGGAATTCATCGTGCAGACGCGTGCCCCAGCGAACCATGCGGCGCTCATAGGGGCGCTCCCAGAAGGCGGCGATGGCGGAGCGCATCAGCAGCACCTGGGCTGCGGACATTTCCGCGTGGGGCGGCATTTCGAAGGCGCGGAATTCGACTAGGCCGCGCCGGCCGGAAGCGGAATCCGGGGAGTACATTTTATCAATGCAGAATTCCGTGCGGTGGCCGTTGCCGGTCATGTCGCAAAGAATGTTGCGGAACAGCCTGTCCACCAGCCAGGGTGGCGTCCGGTTTTGGCGGCTCACTTGGCGGAAGGCGATTTCCAGTTCGTTGATGGAATCCTCCCGCGCTTCGTCGATGCGCGGATGCTGGGAGGACGGGCCGATGAACAGGCCGGAGAACAGAAAGGACAGGCTTGGATGGTTGTGCCAGAAGCCCAGCATGGATTTTAGCAAATCCGGCCGGCGCAGGAAGGGCGAATCAGTGGGGGAACTGGCGCCCATCACCACATGGTTGCCACCGCCAGTGCCAACATGGCGGCCATCCATCATGAATTTCTCAGCGGCCAGTCCCACCTCGCGCGCGGCCTCGTAAAGCTGCCCGCCGCGCTCAACCAGCTCCGCCCAGTTGGTGGAGGCTGGGATGTTGCACTCGATCACGCCGGGGTCGGGCGTGACGGAGAAATTCACAACCCGCTCATCCTCAGGCGGCAGATAACCTTCCAGCACCACCTTGCGGCCAAATTCGGTGGCGGTTTCCTCGATGGCGGCGGTCAGGTCCAACCAGTCCTCAACATCGTAGAGCGGCGGATAGAAGATATGGATTTTGCCGTCGCGCGATTCCACACAGAGGGCGGTGCGGACTACACCCGGTTCCTCGCGCCCCACCACGGGCAGGCTTTGCGGCACGGGGCGGAAATTCTCGATCGCCCCTGGGCCCTCGCCCATGCGGGCGCGGTACCGGGCCGCCTGTAGCGAATCGCGCCGAGGCAACGGGGATTTTGGCGCGAAGGGATCAGCCTCGTAATCCGGTTCCATGCTTTCGGGGTCTGCCCAGGGCAGGCTATCCAGCGGCAAGCGCAGGCCGATGGGGCTGTCACCCGGGATCAGGAACATCACATCGTCCTTGAAGAACCAGTGGCCGGACTGCCAGAGACGTGCGCCGTCCATAATCACGCGGCGCAGCGGCAGCACGGAGCCGGCATTCGAGGCCAGTCCCTGGCCGAAAACCTTGGCGAGGCGCGCGCGCTCCAGCGGGTCGCGCAGCTTCGCATCCTCGGTGACGACGTTCGCGGGCAGGCGTTTCTCGCGCCAGAGATAGTAATGGATATCCTCATACGCGGCGTTCACCAGCCTTGGGTCCAGCTGCAGGCGCTCGGCCAAGGCGCGGGCGAATACCGCGGTGTCGTCGGCGCTGGCGGTATCGGTATCGTCATCGGAGGCGAGCAGCGACGGGTCTTTCCAGACCGGCTCGCCATCGGCGCGCCAATGCGCGTGAATGGCCCAGCGCGGCAGCTGCTCACCAGGATAATGCTTGCCCATATTGTAGGTAAGCGCCGCTCCCTTGCCCCAGAGCGGGGTGAGCTTGCGGATGAGCCGCCCGGCATAAGCGCGCTTGGTGGGGCCCAGAGCGTCGATATTCCATTCCGCGCCCTCATGGTCGGTGGCGGAGACGAAGGTGGGCTCGCCGCCCATGGTCAGGCGCACATCGTTGCGCAGCAGCGCATGGTCGACGCGCGCGCCACGGGCGAGAATATCCTGCCATTGCTTGTCGGTATAAGGCTTGGTGACGCGCGGGGTTTCCTTCACCCGCTTCACCTCCATGTGGAAGTCGAACTCCGTCTCAGTGCCGTCCTCGGCGATGAAGCCGCCGGAGATGGGGGCGGCGGATTGCGGGGATGGGGTGGCGGCGAGCGGGATATGGCCCTCACCGGTGAGCAGACCGGAGGTGGCGTCCAGCCCCACCCAGCCGGCACCGGGCAGATAAACCTCGGCCCAGGCGTGCAGATCGGTGAAATCCGCTTCCGGGCCGGCGGCACCGCCATCGACGGGTTTCTGGTCGGCGGTGAGCTGGATCAGATAGCCGGAGACGAAGCGCGCGGCGAAGCCGAGATGGCGGAGCAGATTGACCAGCAGCCAGCCGGAATCCCGGCAGGAGCCTTTGCAGAGTTCCAGCGTTTCCTCGGGCGTGAAGACG
>JAGWOU010000425.1 GCA_028870815.1 Rhodospirillales bacterium
TAACCCAAATAGTTTATTCGTATTCCAGCGGGTAAAGTTTTCCTAAATAAAAAAGGGCGCCGAAGCGCCCTTTTTGGTTTAGAGGCTGCCGCCGCGCCGCCCGATGGAAGCGCCGAGCCGCAACCGCAAGGCGTTGAGCTTGATGAAGCCTGCCGCATCCTGCTGGTTATAGGCGCCGGCATCGTCCTCGAACGTGACCATGCGGGTGTTGTAGAGCGAGTTCGGGCTCTCGCGACCCGTGACGATCACATTGCCCTTATAGAGCTTCAGCCGCACCGTGCCGGTGACGGAAGCCTGAGAGGTGTCGATCAGCGCCTGCAGCATCCGGCGCTCCGGCGAGAACCAGAAGCCATTATAGATCAGCTCCGCATAGCGCGGCATGATGCTGTCCTTCAGATGCCCGGCTTCGCGGTCCAGCGTGATGCTCTCAATGCCGCGATGCGCCGCCAGCAGAATGGTGCCGCCGGGGGTTTCGTACACGCCGCGGGACTTCATGCCCACGAAGCGGTTTTCCACCAAGTCCAGTCGGCCGATGCCGTTGGCTTTGCCGTATTCGTTCAGGCGGGTGAGGATCGTGGCCGGGCTCAGCGCCTCGCCATTGATGCCGACGGCGTCGCCGTTCTTGAACTCGATGGTGATCTCTGTCGCCACATCGGGCGCGGCCTCGGGCGAGATGGTGCGCTGATAGACGATCTCATCCGGCCCGATGGCGGGGTCTTCCAGCACCTTGCCCTCTGAGGAGGAGTGCAGCAGATTCGCGTCCACCGAGAACGGAGCCTCGCCGCGCTTGTCCTTGGCAATGGGGATCTGGTTGGTTTCGGCATATTCCAGCAGCTTGGTGCGGCTGGTCAGGTCCCATTCGCGCCAGGGGGCGATGACGCGGATATTCGGGTTCAGCGCGTAATAGCCCAGCTCGAACCGCACCTGGTCGTTGCCCTTGCCGGTGGCGCCATGGGCCACGGCATCGGCGCCGACCATCTCGGCGATCTCGATCTGGCGCTGGGCGATGAGCGGGCGGGCGATGGAGGTGCCCAGCAGATACTGGCCCTCATACAGCGCATTGGCCCGGAACATCGGGAACACGAAGTCCTTCACGAAGGTCTCGCGCAGGTCCTCGATGAAGATCTCCTTGATGCCGAACATCTCTGCCTTCTTGCGGGCGGGCTCCAGCTCCTCGCCCTGGCCGAGATCGGCGGTGAAGGTCACCACCTCGCAGTGATAGGTGTTTTGCAGCCAGCGGAGAATGACGGAGGTGTCCAGCCCGCCGGAATAGGCGAGGACGACCTTTTTGATCTTCTGTTCCATGTGCGCGGCTTATTACGCCGCGCGGCCAATGCCAAGGGAGGCCCAGCTTTTTCCTAAAGCCTGCCAGAATAATTTCAGCCCCGTGGCCTGCTGGGCCACATAATTGCCGGTGGCCAGCGCCTCGGGCGCCCTGGCATCGCCGGTGGGCAGATATTGGTTGGAGAAATCGGCGGTGCGGAAAATAATGTCCCAGATTGGGAACACCGAGGCGTAATTGCAGCTATTCCGCCCGGCGGCGCGCAGGCCGTGATGGAAGCGATGGAAGCGGGGTGAGACGATAAGCCATTCCAGCGGCCCGAAAGAGAGGCGAATATTCGCGTGGCTCAGGCTTTCCACGAATTTCAGCGTCAGTACCAGCAGCGGGAATTGCAGCGGCGGAATGCCGATGATGAGGCCGATGACGAAGAACCAGAGGAAGCTGATAGTATCGTCCAGCAGGTGGTTGCGGTCGTCAGACCAGAAGCTCATCTGCCGTTGCGCGTGGTGCAGGGCGTGCAACGCGTACCACCAGCGGAATGTGTGGGAGAGCCGGTGGCGCCAGTAATCCGCGAAATCCAGGATAAGCGCATAAATAAGGAAGGTGAGCAGCGGGCGGCCGAGCAGGAAGGGCACGAGGCTTTCCAGCGTTGGCGGAATATAGCCGCGCTCCACCAGAAAGCCGGTGCTCCAGGTTTGCACCTGGTAGAACAGCACGAAGGTGACGATGGGCACCACCCCCACCCGGTTCAGCAACGTGT
>JAGWOU010000426.1 GCA_028870815.1 Rhodospirillales bacterium
AGACGGTAACGCTGACCCCTGGCGGCATTTACCTGGCATTGAGCGGATTGCACTACCCGGTGGAGCGCGGCTCGGTTCTGCCTTGCGCCCTCAATTTTAACATGGCCGGCGAGGTTGGAGGGTTTTTGAACGAGGTGAAGCGGCCCAAACAATAAATACCCTGGCTTGTGCCGGATGCGTGATAAAGTTAGCGTCCAGCCAGAAGCCAGAGGTGTTGTCTGGAGGTTTGAATGAGCGACGCGACGACGGGTAAGGCCAAGAAAACGCCGCCCGCACCGCTGCCGGAATTCGACGAGGAGACCTATCTGCGCCTCAACCCGGACGTGCTGGTGGCGGTGGCGGAGGGCAAATTCCGCTCCGCCCGCGAGCATTACGAGCATTACGGCCGCGCGGAGGGAAGGCTGGCCGTGGCTACGCGGGACTTGCCGCGCGATAGAATCATCATCACGGCCAGTCCGGGAAGTGTCGCCGAAGTGCCGCATGCCCCCTCCGGCGCGGTGGACACGATCAAGCTCTCCGGCGCGGGCGGATTGTTTGTTGCCGGCTGGATCAATGATTCGCTCGACCGGCTGGACACGGTGGAGCTTTATGTAGCGGGCTGGTCGATCGCGTTTTCAGCTTCGAGTCTGGCGCGGGTGCGCCGGCCGGATGCGGAGACGGTAGCCGGGCTGACTTTGCCCTACGCGCTGGGCTTCTGGGGGTTCATCTATGCCGGGCAGCGTTTGCCCGCGGGCAAGTGCAATGCGGTGATGCGGTTTAAATCCGGCGCCGAACTCATCTCCATCGTCAGTATCGAATTGTTGGACGATCTTGAGTTGCGCGGCACGGTGCTTCACCATCTGGCGGCGGCGCATTACCCGGGCCCGGCCAGTTTCAATGCGGCTTCGTCGATCAATCAGACAATCGGCACGCAGTTCGTCGATTTCAGTCAGATGCTGACGTGCAAGGTGGTCAGCGCGCCTTACGTGGAGCGTTTTCACCAGGTTGGGCGCGTGCCGAAAGTCTCGGTGATCACATGTCTTTATGGCAAGCCGGACTTCCTGACCTTGCAGCAAGCGCTGTTTGCGGGGCAGGCGGGGGCTGAAGATTACGAATTCATCTATGTCTGCAACAGCCAGAATCTGGCGGAGGCCTTGCTGAAGGAGGCCGCGATCGCGCGGCTTGTCTATGGGCTCGACATTACGCTGGTTTTGCTGAGGGCAAATGCCGGTTTGGCCGCGGCGAATAATCTGGGGGCGGCGCACGCGCGGGCGAAGCGGCTGATCTTCATGAACCCGGACGTGTTTCCAAAAGAGGCTGATTTCGCCAGCCGCCATCTGGCGCTGAGCGAGGACTTGCCCGCCGCGCGAACGGATATTTTTGGCACGGCGCTTTATTACGATGACGGTTCGCTGATGCATGCGGGCATGTATTTCGAGACCGAGATGATGCCGGGCTTCACGCTGGGGCAGAAGGAAGATGCGTGCCTGTTACGCTTGGAGCATTACGGCAAGGGCGCGCCACCCAAAGACGTAGCGCTTTTGCGCCCCCGTGCCGTGCCGGCGGTGAGCGGCGCGTTCATCTCCATGAACCGCGCCTGGTTCGAGGATCTGGAGGGATTTTCGCAAGATTATATCTTCGGCCAGTACGAGGATGCGGATTTGTGCCTGCGCAGCCTGGAGGCCGGACGGCCTGCCTGGTTTCTCAACCTGCCTTTGTATCATCTGGAAGGCGCCGGCAGTGTCCGCCATAAAGTGCATGAGGGTGCGGCGGCGGTGAATCGCTGGCTGTTCACGCAAAACTGGCTGGAGCCGGTGAGCGCCGCGTTGCTGGGCCCGAATCCCCCTCATCCGGCATTGGCGGAGGCCGCGCCATGAAGGTTCTGCTCATCGCCATGTATCATCCGGAGTTGGTGCGAGGCGGCTCGCAGCTTGTGGCGTATGAACTGTTCCAAGGACTGCGCGAGGTGCCGGGGATCGAGCCCGTGCTGCTCTGCTCGGCTGACAGCAACTCACCCGCCATGTTCAAAAATGGTGCGTGCATCACGGGGTT
>JAGWOU010000427.1 GCA_028870815.1 Rhodospirillales bacterium
AAACGAACAGGCTGTTAATATCCACAGCGTTCATGCCCGCGCGGTCCGCCGCTTCCAAGCCCTGGGGGCTGTCCTCGAACACCAAGCAGGCGGCTGGGGGAAGGCCAAGGCGCGCGGCGGCTTCCAGGAAAAGGTCAGGGGCGGGTTTGGCGTGGGTTACATCCTCGATCGTGACAACGGTGTCGAACAGTGAAGCGAGGCCGGCCACACTCAGCGACGCATTGACGATGCTGGCCGAACCAGAGGAAGCGACGGCCATTTTCAGCCGCCCATGGTGCTGCCGGGCAATCGCGGCCACGGCGCTGATTTCCTGCAATGTGTGAAGATTGGCTTTGAGGTTTTCGCGGGTGAGGCGCAGCACGTCCGGCCGTGGCAGGGTGATGCCGAAATGGCTGTCCACATCGTCCATCAGCAGATGCTCGGAATAGCCGGAGCGGGCGCGGAACCAATCGGCATCCGGGTCGGCGCCGAAGTCTCGCAATGTCGTCGCCCAGGCCCGTTCGTAGAGGGGCAGGGTATCCACCAGCGTGCCGTCGCAATCGAAGATCAGGCCCTGGATATGGTCTGGAATAAGCATGGGTGGAAATTAGGGTGGATTTGAGTATTGTTCCACATGGAACGTTTCATGAACATACAAGGTGCCATGCACGAATTGCGTTTGCGCAGGGGCCGCTTGCTTTTGGGCGGCAAGGCGGAGTAAGGAATGCCCATGGCTTCCGCCCCCATCCTTGCTGGGCTGCTCCTTCGACTTATCCGCCCCTGAGCGATAGGTTTTTCTTGCGCGTGTTCTGAATACCGCGCCCGCCGCTCAGGGGAATGCCTAAAACCAGTCAAAGGCAGAATTTCGGAGCAGAGTTATGACGATCAATCACCCCAATTTTGGCAAGATGGACGAAAACCGCGTCGTCATCTTCGACACGACCTTGCGCGACGGTGAGCAATCCCCCGGCTTCTCGATGAATTTGGACGAGAAGATCTGCATGGCGGAGGCGCTTGCGGCGCTGGGCGTGGATGTGCTGGAGGCGGGGTTTCCCATCGCCTCGCCGGGCGATTTCGAGAGCGTGCAGCGTATCGCCGAGACCGTGAAGGGGCCGGTGATTACGGGCCTCGCGCGGTCTTCCCCGGCGGATATCACCCGGGCGGGCGAGGCGATCCGCGCCGCCGAGCGCCGGCGTATCCACACTTTCATTTCAACCTCGCCGTTGCACATGAAGTACAAGCTGAAGATGGAGCCGGAGGTGGTGCTGGAGCATGTGACCAAATCCGTGACCCTGGCGCGCCAGTTCACCGACGACGTGGAATGGTCCGCCGAGGACGGCACCCGCACCGACATGGAATTCCTGCTGCGCTGCGTGGAGGCGGCGATCAAGGCCGGCGCCACCACCATCAATATCCCCGATACGGTCGGCTATGCGGTGCCGGAGGATATGGTGCGGATCTTCTCCACCGTGCGCGAGAAGGTGCCGGGGGCGGACCAGGTGATTTTGTCCACCCATAATCATAATGATCTGGGCCTGGCCGTGGCGAACACGCTGGCGGCGGTGAAGGGCGGGGCCCGGCAGATCGAATGCACGATCAACGGCATCGGCGAGCGCGCCGGCAATGCCGCGCTGGAAGAGGTGGTGATGGCCATCCGCACCCGGCCGGATGCCGCGCCCTACCAGCACCAGATCGAGACCCCGCGCATCCTGCGCACCTCCAAGCTGCTGGCGACGATCACCGGCTTCGATGTGCAGCCGAACAAGGCCATCGTCGGGCGCAACGCCTTCGCGCATGAGAGCGGCATCCATCAGGACGGGATGCTGAAGAATGCCGCCACCTACGAGATCATGACCCCGGAATCGGTGGGCTGGCAGAAGACCTCGCTGGTGATGGGCAAGCATTCCGGCCGTGCCGCCTTCCGCGACAAGCTGAACGCGCTGGGTTATGGCGACATCGGCGATACCGCGCTGAACGACGCCTTCTCCCGCTTCAAGATTTTGGCCGACCGCAAGAAGGTTGTGTATGACGAGGACA
>JAGWOU010000028.1 GCA_028870815.1 Rhodospirillales bacterium
GCTACCGCAACGTGGCGGCGGGCGGCGTGATCGTGGAGCATAAGGAGAGCATCTCCTTCGGCAACGAGCGGGCCAGCCTGCTGGCGCAGAACCAGCCGCGGCTGAACGCGCTCTACCCCGAATACACGCCACTGATCATGGCATTCGAGAAACGGGATGGCCTGCGCCGGCTGCGTTGGGCGCTGGACCGCGCCCGGCTGACCCGCGCGCGGGAGAACGGTACGCGCTTCGCGCTGGTGATTTCCAACGCGGGGGAAGGCGGCACGCCGAAAGCCATTCAGGACATAGAGGAAAAGGTAGGCTATGGCGGGGCTACAAGACTTTCGTTGAGCCTGACCGAAGGCGGGCTGATCGAGCTGAACTGCGAAGCGCCGCTGCTCTGCGCGCGGTTCAAACACGATGAGGTAGAGGCACTATTCGGTGTGCTGGACGGCGCCGCGCCACAATTGGTGCTGGCGCATCAGTTGCTCGGCTTTCCGGAAAGCGTGCTGTACGCTCTTGGCGGCTGGATGGATGGCCGCCGCAGCCTGTACTGGGCGCATGATTTCTACGCCTTCTGCCCGCGCGTGACGATGATCGATGCGATCGGCCGGTTCTGCGGCGGGGCGGATGCCGAGACCTGCTTGCGCTGCGTGACAATGGGCAAGGCGCATGAAACCTCGGTGCTGAACGCTCTTACCCCTGCGGAACACCGCGCGCTGTTCACGAGGCTGCTGGCGCATTTCAGCCATGTGGTGGCGCCTTCGGCCAATGCGGCGGGTTACCTCTCCAAAATCTTCCCCAACTTGAACATCACCGTCGCGCCGCACCCGGAATCCACCCAGGATGTGGCGGCGTCGCCCAGGAAGGGCAGCGACGATGAGATTGTGATGCTGGGGGCCATCGGCCCGCACAAGGGCTCGCAGAAATTGCTGGAGATCGCGCAGCGGGCGCGGCTGACGCATCCGCATCTGAAGTTCCGGGTGGTCGGCTTCACCAATATCGACAAGGCGCTGAAAGCGGTCGGCAATGTCACCATCACCGGCAAATACGCGCCTGAGGAGCTGCCGAGGCTGCTCGCGGAAACCAAGGGACGGCTGGCGCTGTTTCTGCCCGCCTGGCCGGAGACCTATTCCTATACGCTTTCCGAACTGGTGAAGCACGGATTCATTCCACTGGCGCCGGATATCGGCGCGCCGGCGGACCGCATCCGCAAGACAGGATTTGGCGTCGTCTTCCCCTTCCCGGCCGATGCGGAAGGCGTGCTGAATCTGATCGACGAAATTGCCGCCGGGCAGCTCAAGCCGGTAGCCGATGACGCGCGGCCCGCTTTGTTCTTCCCGAAGGATACGGATCTGGAGCATTTGACCAGGACCGTTCTGGGCAGCGCGGAAAAGCCGGGCACAACCCCCCGGGCGCGCAAAACGGCAGCCGAATTACCTGCCTCAGGGTGAGCGTTTAGCCAGGCTTGTACGCAGCTGCGGCGTCTATACGTCTGCGGTGGCGCATATGGTAAGTTTTGTACGCGGCGAAGCATCCCCCCGCCACGACCGCACCGAGCTGCCTACGGTCCAGAAAGGCAAGGCCAGGCGGCAGCCCGCCAATGCCATGCGCTGCGACATGCTGGGCCAGCGCCCTGGTTAGCAGACCAGGGCCGGACAGCAGCCAGGGGATCTCGTTGTCTCCGCGATTTACCGCCGTGACCACGGCGCGGAGCGCTGCCAGCAACACCGGATGGCCAGGACTCGCCGCGATGAAATGATTCGCGGCACAGCCGAACTGCTCCTGCGCCAGCACCAGGCTGGCTCCAACGGGAAGCAGCATATCCAGGCTGCCCAAACAACGATCATCAGCATCGGCATACACGCCGCCTTCCTCCACCAGCAGCGCCAAGCGGAAGATATCCGCCTTTTGCGTCACCTCCTGCACACGCTGATAGGCCTGGGTGACGGGGCTGGGAAATTTCGCGGCGAGGTAGTTCCTGGCCTGCTCCTCGTCGAACCGCCTCAGCCTGTAGCCGGGGTTACGGTCCTGCCAGCTTTTGATCAGCACACCTACATCCTCGGGTGGTGCCGGCCGGTGCCAGAAGGTGTTGATGATGCGCGGGATGGGTGGCGGCTCCTGCACGGGCACAAAACCCGTCCGGTCCGCCTCGCGCACGGCCAAAAGCAGGCTGGCGGCGGCGGCGGTGCTGTCCGGTCTTTGCCGGGTGAGCGCAACCAGGGTTTCTAACCGCTCTTCGGTAGAGCGCGCGCTCACGCCCGCGAGGGTGGCGTGGAGCTCTTCATCCACCGCGTATTCGTCGATCATCTGCCCGAGCAGAGATTGCGAGATGTTGAGCGATTCGCCGCGCAGCCGGCGTTCGGCGGCCATCAGCTCGTATTGGCGGCGCAAATGCCCGCGCGCACCGGAAAGGTCAAAGCGCATCAGCTTCACCCTGGCCAGCGCCTCCTGCAACAAAATATCTTTCGGGTTCAGTGCCGCCGCTTCCTCGTAATGGGCAAGGGCGGCATCCATCTGCCACAGGCTTTCGGCCAGTGCGCCCACGCAACGCCGCCTGATGGCGCGCTCGATCCTGGATGTGGCGGGAATGCCGAACAGGCATTTCTGCACCATCGCGTCCGAGCCGGCGAGAAGCTCGGTCTGGAACCGTTCGGTCCAAAGCCAAAACTCCTGCGGTGCGGTGGCGGTGGCAGCGCGGGCAGCGTGCAGGGCCTCATCCATCCGCCCAACGCGGCGCAGCAGCGTGATGCGCCAGTTTTGCAGCTGCGACGTGGTACCGTGCTCCTGCTCCAACGCCTGTAGCCCGGCCAGCGCCTCCTCGGCGCGGCCCTGCCAAGCCAGCGCATCCAGCATGCCGTAACGGAAGGTCTGTTCCGCTGGGCGGCGCGCAGCGGCGGCCTGGAATATCTTAAAGGCCTGGGCGGCGTCACCCACCGCAAGCGCCTGGCCGGCGAGCTGGCACACCGCATCCAGATGGCCAGGGTCGAGCTTCAACGCCCAGCTCAAATGGGCATTCCCCTCCTGCTGGCGGCCAAGTTGGTATTCCTGCCGGGCCAACTCCGCCAGCAAGGTGGGATTTTCGGGCTCCAGCGCCAAAGCTTCGGTGAAATGCGCCGCCGCCGCCTCATCCAACCCAATGAGCCGCTCGATATAAGCGAGGCTGAGCAGCAGCGGCATATGGCCAGGATGCGCGGCCAGCAGCCCAAGCGCCGCCTGCCGCGCCTCCTCCAGCGCGCCGGCATCGCGCAGCACCTCGATCAGTCCCAGCCGGGGCGACACTTCATCCGGCGCGAGACGGGCGGCTTTCTCGAAATGACGCCGCGCCTCGCCTTGCTCGGCCTGGGCGCGGGCGCAGTGGCCGAGGCCCATCTCCACCGCCCAGGAATCGGGGAAGTGTTCGGCGGCGCGGAGAAGCACGGCTTTCGCGTCCTCAGCCCGCCCCAGGACGCGCAATTCCTCCGCCACGTCCAGCCAGCACCACATCTCTCCGGGGGCCAGTTCGATAGCGCGGCGGAACCATTCCAGCGCCTCGGTCCGCGCCCCGCCATTGCGGGAAATATGGCCCAACGCGACGAAAGCGTGCCAAAATTCCGGGTGCGACGCGAGCAGCGCCTTCAGCACCGCCTCCGCTTCTTCTGGTTGCCGCGCCTCGCGCAGCACCTCGGCCAGCGCCATGGCGTGCCAGGGTTCATCTGGCGCCATAGCGTGCCAGGGCACCTCCGGCGCCAGGCGCACCGCCGCGCGTAACGCCGCCCGCTTGGCTTCTGGCGCATCTGTTCCGGCCGCGATGACCTCCAGCCGCTCGGCCAATTCCACTGCCGGAAAACTTAGCACGTTGACGAGCGGCGCACCGGACCCGAGCTCCCGTGCCGAGATCACGATCTCAGGCGTGGGTTGCAATGCATCCAATGGCACTGCCCAAGCGAAGCCGTAGCGTCCATCGCCATGGCCAACCGCCTCCACATCCCTCCGGTACCCATCGGCCACGATCGTGCCCACCGGTTCACCGTTGATGACAATTTCGATCTCCAAACGCCGTGCCGGCTCCTCTGGCCACCAGGCCCAACCACGTATTTCGAGCGTCTCACTCAGTTGGTCCAGATATCCGACCACCTGATTAACCGCAGTTTCAGCGTTTTCCATAAGCTCCTGGCCCGGCATGGCTCGCATCGCTTGTTGCTGGTTCGTGGCGCATTGTTTGCTTCATTCTCGGCGTATCAGTCTGTTATTGCAACCTTGTGTGGCAGTGCGGGCGCGCGGCCAGTATTGGTAAATTCCTCCTTGGCATATTACCTAAGCGCCACAATACCGGAATGTGATGATGGATTTTGATCTTTTCGTAATCGGCGGCGGTTCGGCCGGTGTGCGCTGCGCGCGCATCGCGGCGGGGCATGGGGCGAAAGTAGGCATCGCGGAGTCCCGTTTCTGGGGCGGCACCTGCGTGAATGTCGGCTGCGTGCCGAAAAAATTCATGGTGATGGCCGCGGAATACGGCGCCATGGCCGAGGATGCGCGCGGCTTCGGCTGGGACATCGCCAAAACCGGCTATGACTGGACCCGGCTGATCGCCGCGAAGGACAAAGAGATTTCCCGGCTGAACGGCATCTACATAAGATTGCTGGAACAGGCCGGGGCGAAGATTTTCGAGGCACGAGCCAGCTTTATCGACGCGCATACGCTGGATGTGGGCGGCGAGCGCATCACGGCGGAGAAAATCGTGATCGCGACCGGCGGCCACCCGACCGGGATCAACATTCCCGGCGCCGAGCACGCCATCATCTCCGACGATATTTTCGTGATGAAGGACCTGCCGAAACGCGTGGCCGTAGTGGGCGGTGGTTATATCGCCGTGGAATTCGCGGGCGTGTTCGCTGGGCTGGGGGTGGAGACGCATCTGGTCTACCGCCAGCCTTTGCCCTTACGCGGGTTCGACGAGGATCTGCGCCTCTGCCTGGCCAACGAGCTTGCGGCGAACAACGTGATCCTGCACCCGGATTGCGTGCCCAAAAGCATCGCGCTGGAAAATGGCCAGAAATCCTTGGCGCTTTCCGATCTCTCGGTGCTGGATGTGGACGTGGTGTTCTTCGCTACCGGCCGCGCGGCCAATACCAAGGGGCTGAGTCTGGCGGCGGCGGGGGTGGAAACCGGAGTCGCGGATGAGGTGAAGATCAACGCGGATTTCACCACCAGCGTGCCGCATATCTACGCCCTGGGCGATGTGACCGACCGGCTGAACCTGACCCCCGTGGCCACCGCCGAGGGCCACGCCTTGGCGGATACGCTGTTCGGCAACCGCGCGCGCGGGGTGAGCCTGGAAAACGTGCCGACGGCGGTGTTCTCGATCCCGCCAATCGCCACGGTGGGGATAACGGAAGCCGAGGCCGCGCGGCGGCCGGATGGCGCCAAAATCTTCCTCACCCGCTTCACCCCGATGCGCCACGCGATCTCCGGCCGCAAACGGCAGACCGTGATGAAGCTGATCGTGGACGCGAAGACAGACAAGGTGATCGGCGCGCATATGCTGGGCGAGGATGCGCCGGAGATCATGCAAGGGCTGGCCGTGGCGATCATCACCGGCGCGACGAAAGCGGATTTCGACCGGACGATCGGCATTCACCCCACGGCGGCCGAGGAGTTCGTGACCCTGCGCACACAGACCAGGGTTGTTGGCCCGGAAACTGGGCCCGTGTAGCGTTTCTGCTTAAATCCCGTTTATAAAGGGCGGATAGGAACGCCTCCTGGAGTGACCATGGATACGATGACCCCAGCCGGAATGAATGACGGCTGGACCCCGCAAAGCTGGCGCAACTGCCCCATCCGGCAGGTGCCGAGCTACCCGAACCCGGACAAGCTGGCCGCCATGGAAGCGCGGCTGGCGAAGTTTCCGCCGCTGGTGTTCGCCGGCGAGGCGCGGAACCTGAAGGCGCAGCTGGCGCGCGCCGCCTCCGGCCAGGCCTTTGTGCTGCAAGGGGGTGATTGCGCCGAAAGCTTCGGGGATTTCACCGCGAACATCATCCGCGACACCTTCCGCGTACTGCTGCAAATGGCGGTGGTGCTGACCTTCGGCGGTGCTATGCCGGTGGTGAAGCTGGGCCGCATGGCCGGGCAATTCGCCAAGCCGCGCTCCTCGGACTCCGAGACCATCGGCGGTGAGACCCTGCCCTCCTACCGGGGCGATATCATCAACGGGCCGGAATTCACCGCGCAGGCGCGCATCCCGGATCCGACGCGCATGGAATTCGGCTATTTCCAGTCCGCCGGCACGCTGAACCTGCTGCGAGCCTTCGCCTCCGGCGGGTATGCGGACCTGCACCAGGTGCATCGCTGGAACCTGGATTTCGTGCAAAACTCCCCACTGGCGGCGAAGTACCAGGACCTCGCCACGCGCATCGACGAAACGCTGCTCTTCATGGCCGCCTGCGGCATGACCAGCGCGGAAACCCCGCAAGTGCGCGAGACGGATTTCTACACCAGCCACGAGGCACTGCTGCTGCCTTATGAGCAGGCCCTGACCCGGGTGGATTCCACCACCGGCGATCATTATGCCTGTTCGGCGCATTTCCTCTGGATCGGCGACCGGACCCGCCAGCTCGACGGCGCGCATGTGGAATTCATGCGCGGGATCAAGAACCCCATCGGCATGAAGGTTGGCCCCTCGATGGAGGTGGACGACCTGCTGCGGATCATGGATGTGCTGGACCCGGAAAACGACCCCGGCCGCCTGACACTGATCACCCGCATGGGGGCTGCCAAGGTGGCGGAGAAACTGCCGCCCTTGCTGCGCGCCGTGAAAAAGGCCGGGCGCACCCCGGTATGGCTGAGCGATGCCATGCATGGCAACGGCATCACCACCGCCGCCAAGGTGAAGACCCGCCGGTTCGACGATATCGTGGCCGAACTGCGTGGCTTCTTCGACGCGCATGAGGCCGAAGGTACCATCGCGGGTGGGGCGCATCTGGAAATGACCGGGCAGGACGTGACCGAATGCATCGGCGGGGCGCGCGGGCTTTCCGAAGATGATCTTGGCAGCCGCTACGAAACTTTCTGCGACCCCAGGCTGAACGCCGAGCAGGCGCTGGAGGTGGCGTTCTATCTGGCCGAGGAGCTGAAATCCCGCCGCGCGTCCCGGGCCGCTGCGTGAACCCCGCTCCGTTGTCTGACGGCGAGATCGCCGCCCGGACCGACGCCTACTTCAATCGTACACGGGAGATCGTCGCCAAATTCGGCGATGCCACAGTCACCTACGCCATCTTCCTGCGCCGGCCGGTGGTGTGCGCCCCGGCGATCATGGTGGAATGGCTGCAGGCCGTGGGAAAGGCGCGCGGGCAGGACTTCAAAATTGAACTGCCGCACCGGGAAGGCGAATGGGTGGGTGCTGGCGAGCCGCTGGCCTATGTCACCGGCAGCTTTGTGGCGCTCTCGGACCTTGAGACCCTGGCGCTGCAAAAAATAGGCGCGGCCTGCGTGGCGGCGCATAACGCCTTCCAGATGGCGGCGGCGCTGCCGAATACCGCGTTCCTGGCGATGGAAGCCCGGCATTGCGCCGGGGCGGAGATGCAGGAGATCATGGCCTATGCCTGCGCTGTCGGCTCCCGCGCCGCGCAGGCCGAAGGGGCCAAGGGCTTTATCGGCAACGCCAATGACTGGACAGCGCATTATTTCGGCGCCCCGCACGGCTATGGCACGATGCCGCATGCGCTGATCGGTTATGCCGGCTCCACGCTGCGCGCCGCTGAAATGTTCGCCGAGACCTTTCCGGACGAACCGCTAACCGTGCTTTCCGATTATTTCGGGCGCGAAGTGGCGGATACGCTGGAAGTGTGCCGCCGTTTTCCCGAAATGGCCGCCGCGGGCAAGCTCTCCGTGCGGCTGGACACGCATGGCGGCCGCTACCTGGAAGGGCTAGGCCCGCAGGAAAGTTATGCCGTGCTGGAACGCCATGCGCCGGGTGCGCTGCGGCGCTATCGCAGCCAGCGGGAGCTTGGCTACCTCATTGGCACCGGGGTTTCCGCCGCCGCCATCTGGAAAATGCGCGAGGCGTTGAACGAGGCCGGATTCCCGCATGTGAAAATCGTGGCGTCCTCCGGCTTCGGGGTGGAAAAATGCTCGGTGATGGCCGATGCCAGGGCGCCGATCGACGTGGTGGGCACGGGCAGCTTCATCCCCGAAAGCTGGAGCGAAACCTACGCCACCGCGGATATCGTGGCCTATGACGGCGTGCCGCGCGTGAAGATCGGGCGTGAGTTCCTGCTGCACCATGCAAAGGGCTAAGAAAGCGTAAGGCTGAAGAGATGAGCGGCACACTGAATATCGCCATCGCGCAGATCAATCTGCATTTGGGCGCCATCGACAAGAACCTGGCCAAAATCCGCGAGGTACGGGCGGAAGCGGCGAAGCTGGGGGCGGATCTGGTGGTGACGCCGGAGCTTTCCATTGCGGGTTACCCGCCGGAGGATCTGGTGCTGAAGCCGGCCTTCGTGGCGGCCTGCGAAGCAGCGGCGGAGGAACTGGCGCGGGACACGGCGGATGGCGGACCGGGGCTGATCGTGGGCCTGCCGTGGCGGGATGGTGAAAAGCTGTACAACGCCGCCTTTCTGCTGGAGGGCGGCAAGATCGCGGCGCGCCGGGCCAAGGTGGAGCTGCCGAATTACGGCGTGTTCGACGAGAAGCGGGTGTTCGACGCGGGCGCGCCATCCGGCCCGGTGCCATTCAGGGGTTTCCGCATCGGGTTGATGATCTGCGAGGATTGGTGGCTGCCGCATGTCTCGGAAACATTGGCCGAGACCGGGGCGGAGATGCTGCTCTCCATCAACGGTTCACCCTATGAGGACGGCAAGCAGAACCGCCGCGTAATGCTGGCGGTGGAACGGGTGGTGGAAATCGGGCTGCCCTTCATCTTCGCCGCACAAGTATGCGGCCAGGATGAAGTGGTGTTCGACGGCGCCTCCTTTATCCTGAACGCGGACCGCGCCCTGGCGGTGCAGATGCCGTATTTCGAGGAAGCCATCACCCTCACGCGCTGGGCACGCGGCAATCACGGCCTTGTCTGCGAAGCACAGCCTTTGGCGCCGGAGCCAGAGCGGCTGGCGCTGATCTATCAGGCGATGATGTGGGGCCTGCGGGATTATGTGAACAAAAACGGCTTCCCCGGCGTGGTGCTGGGGCTTTCCGGCGGAATTGATTCCGCCATCTCCGCCGCCGTGGCCGCCGATGCGCTGGGGCCAGAGCGGGTGAGGGCGGTGATGCTGCCGAGCCCCTATACCTCTGACCACTCCCTGGAAGACGCCGCCGCCTGCGCGGAGATGCTGGGGGTTCCGTACGAGACGATCCCCATTGCCGGGGCGATGGCGGCGTTCGGCAAGGCGCTGGCCCCGGCTTTTGCCGAGACCCAACCGGACATCACGGAAGAAAATATCCAGTCCCGCGCGCGCGGGCTGATCCTGATGGCGATTTCCAACAAATTCGGGCCGATGCTGCTCACCACGGGCAATAAGTCTGAAATGTCAGTGGGGTATGCCACGCTTTATGGCGATATGTGCGGCGGCTATTCGGTGCTGAAGGATATCTACAAGACCACCGTGTTCGAGCTTTCGCGCTGGCGCAACGAGAACCACCCGCAAGGCGCGCTCACCAAACCTGGGCCAGCCATGCCGGAGCGGATCATCACCAAGCCACCCTCCGCCGAGTTGCGGGAGAACCAGACCGACCAGGACTCCCTGCCGCCTTACGACATGCTGGATGCGATTTTGGCGCGATTGATCGAGGGTGAACGCTCGGCGGACGAGATCGTGGCCGAGGGCTTCGCGCGCGAGACGGTGCTGAAGGTGATCAAACTGCTGGACCGCGCCGAATATAAGCGCCGCCAGGCCCCGCCGGGGGTGAAGATAACGGCAAAAGCCTTTGGGCGAGACAGGCGCTACCCGCTAACCAACGGGTTTACCAATTTAATCAAATAAGCTGCGCGCAGAGCAGGGATGGCAGCCTCCCGCAAGATTCACGCTCTTTCCTCTGGCCTTTTCCGGCAAAGCCGGTATTACACCCTTTCGCCCGGGTGATTCTGGGGGCCAATTGCTTGGGGGTTAAGGGATAGACGATGCCGGTGCCGTTTTCCGCCGAAGATTTTGACCGGATTTTCGATTCAGCCATCATCCGCCGAGCCCAGAGCGTGATCGCGCTTGGCTTCGTGAAGGATGTGACGCTTGCGGGCGACACCATCGACGGCATTGTCGAGGATATGGACGGCACCCGCCGCACCACCTCCATCACGCCGGAGAAAAAGGGTAGCCGGATTTCCTTCGCCGAACGTGAATGCACCTGCGGGGAGCGTGGCTGCCGGCATCTGGCCGCCACGGCGCTGGCCGCCCTGGCGAAATTCCCGGAATTGCGGAAAGCCGAACCCAAGGGGCTGATCGACACCATCGTGCCCTCCGCCGAGCGGACCTACACCCCGCAGCCGGTGCGCCCGCGCCCCACCGGGCGGCGCGCCCGCCCCGCCGCCACCTTGCTGCCGATGGCGCCGGAAGCACCGGAGCCAGGTGCCACGGTGCTGGAACGCAAGGCCGTGCCGGTGCTGCGCCTGCGCCGCGTGCATGGGCCGGACGAATTCAACCGCCCCCGCATGATCGACGTGCTGACGCTGGATTTCGATTACGGCGGCGTACGGGTGGATGGCTCGGAGGAAAACCAGTTCCTGCGCGTGCGCTCGGGCGGGCAGATCGTGTTTATCCGCCGCGACCCCGCCGCCGAGGCCGAGGCGCTGGACGCGCTGCGCCCGGATGGTTTCGTGCAGATGCGCGTGGCGGACGGTAAATCCGCGCGCGGCCAGCGCGTGCTGGTGTTCAGGGGCGAGGAAGCGTCGGCGAAATGGCACCACTTCGTTGCCGTGCGGGTACCGGAACTAACGGCCTTGGGCTGGCAGGCTCAGATCGACGCCAATTTCGGCCCGCAGCTTGCCGATAATGTCGGCCAGCTGGACATGGTGGTGCAGGATGGCGAGAAGGGCACCTTCAGCCTGGAATTCGGCATCGAGATAGACGGCGAGCGCCACCCGCTGCTGCCAATTCTGGAGCACCTGCTGGCGCGCGGCGGTATCGAAGCGGCGCAAATCGTGGAAGGCGAGATCATCACCTCGCTGGAGGATGGCCGCGTGGTCAAGCTGCCGGCGGAGCGCATCCGGCGCCTGCTGGCGGTGATGGGCGACCTGATAGAGGCGGCCGGGCG
>JAGWOU010000428.1 GCA_028870815.1 Rhodospirillales bacterium
AGTTCTTGGCTATGGATGTGAGTAAGCTGTCGCCCGGCAAGGACGTGCCGCACGATGTGAATGTGGTGGTGGAGATTCCGGCTGGGTCAGGCGTGAAGTATGAGGTGGACAAGGATAGCGGCGCCCTGGTGGTGGACCGTGTGGTGTTCACACCCATGACGTACCCGGCGGCGTATGGCTTTATTCCGGGCACTTTGGCCGATGATGGCGACCCGGCAGACGCGCTTGTGCTGTTGCCAACCGCCGTGGTGCCTGGTGCCGTGATCCGCTGCCGGCCGATAGGTATGCTGCAGATGGAAGATGAGTCTGGCCAGGACGAGAAGATCATCTGCGTGCCGCACGACAAGGTGCATCCGCAATTCTCCGGCGTGAACGAGGTTGCTGAGCTGCCCGCCATCACGCGCGATGTGATCAAGCATTTCTTCGAGCATTATAAGGATTTGGAGAAAGGCAAGTGGGTGAAGGTGACCGGCTGGGCCGACCGCGCTGCTGCCGAGGCCGCGATTTCCGCCAGTCTGGCGCGCGTCAGCAAATAGCTTGCAGCGCTAAAACAAAAAAGGCCTTCCCGGGTGTCTGGGAAGGCCTTTTTGGTGATATGGTTGAGAGTTCTAGACGAATTTCTTGCGGCGGACCATCAGGCGCACGCCGACATTGATCGCCAGCACGACCAGCATGACCAGAAAGGCCGCAGAGAAGGCCAGCGCGTGGGATTTTGCGTCCGGCTGGTCGATAAATGTCCAGATAACATAGGTAAGATAGGCCACAGGCTCGTGAGTGAAGTGGCCATTCCAGCCATAATTGGACCAGCCGGCTGTGTAGATTAGTGGCGCCGTTTCGCCCACGGATATGGCCAGGGCGAGAAGTGCGCCTGTGAGCACGCCAGAGGAAGCGGCGGGTAGCACCACCTTGAACACCACCGTGGAGTCCTTTGCACCTAAGGCGTAAGCGGCCTCGCGCATGGTATTGGGCACCTGTTGCAAGGAAAGTTCAGTAATGCGGGCCAGATAGGGCACGATAAGGATGGCGATGGTGATGGACGCAGCGGCGAGGGAGAAGCCCCAGCCGAAGCCGATGATCATCACGATATAAGAGAAATAGCCAAGCACGATAGACGGGGTGCCGGTGAGCGTGTCTGACATGAAGCGGATAGCATTGGCCAGCTTGTCACGCCCATATTCCGATAGGTGGATGCCTGCCCCGACGCCAAGCGGAATGGCGATGATCATCGCAAAGATCGTGATGATAAATGTACCTTTTATGGCGTTTGCCAAGCCACCATTCGGGCCGGTGGTGTTCTCGGTGAACAAATGCGGGGAAAAAGCGGCAATGCCGTGCCAGGCGACCTCTGCGACAATATCAATCAGAGGGCCTATGACCAGAAGCAGTGCGAGCCCGCAAAGGACCCAGCCGATCCTGCCCGTGACGATACGGCGCAACTCCAGCGCCGTGCGGGGAGATTTAAGCGCGCTTGCGGACACGAAGGGCTCCAGAGGATAGAAGTTTGGCGCAGGCGTTTACCGCCAGAGTGATGATGAACAGCACTAGCGCGATTTCCGCCAGGGCGCGGACGGACATGTTGGTAGGATCGGTCTCGGCACTATCCAACTGCCCGGCGACGAAAGAAGCGATGGTTGAAATCGGGGAAAAGAGGGATGTCGGCAGGATATTGAGGCCCCCGCCGGAGACCATGAGCACGGCCATGGTCTCGCCCAGGGCGCGGCCCAATGCCAACACGATGCCGCCAATGAGGGTGGTGCGGACCATCGGCATCATTGCCTTGGAGACCACTTCAAAATGGGTTGCGCCGAGGGCGAAGGCGGATTCGCGATTTTCTTTGGGCACTTGCAGCAGCGCATCCAGCAGAGTGGCGGCGATGATCGGGGTGATCATCAGCGCAAGCACGATAGAGGCGGCAAGCAGGCCGTAGCCGCTGCCATTCGGAGCCAGATAATGGCCTATGAAGGGGATGAGCACGGCGATGCCCCAAAGTCCGAAAACCACGGAGGGGACCAC
>JAGWOU010000429.1 GCA_028870815.1 Rhodospirillales bacterium
GGCCATGGCCCTGCGCGCTGCCTCGGATTCATCCTTCAGCTCTTTGGTAATGGCCACATTGTCTAGCAATGTCTGCACAATCGCCACGGTCGGATCGGTGATATCGAGATTTTCGGGTGGATCGGTCTTTTTCGGATGATCGGGCATTTCCGGCACCCGGTGCGGCCCCACCGCTTGTCTTCCGTCAACCTGCCCCGCCAGTCGCTGCCAATAGGCCCCCTCCCCCACGTCTAAATCTCGCCGACCAGGGCCCGCGGCTTCGTCACTGCCATCGGCTCCACTCATCCGCCGAACCTCTTCAGGACTGACATGGGCTTATTCCCGAGGCGCCAGCGGCAACGGCTCGACCAGGCCGCCGCCAAGTTCGGCCTCGCTTTGGATATCGGCTGGCTCACCGGTGCCGTCCCAGGCCTTGGCCGCGGCATTCCATTTGAAACCGCGTTTTTTCAGCGCGGTCAGCACCGCCTCATCTGGCGCCTCCCCAAAGGACACGCGCAGCGGCACCAGCACGGTTTTGGCGGCCTCCGCCGCCCGCGCTTGCTTACCTTTCGCGCCCAGTTCGGCCCTTGCCGTATCGGCCAGTGCGGCTAACATGGCGAACCCGCCTTTCAGCTCATCGTCATTCCACCGGCTCAGCCCGGCGGCCACGGCGAGGCCACCGACGCGGTATTTTTCCCGATCCTCGATCTTGCGCTTGGCGACAGCTATGCTGGCTCGGCGCGTGGCGATCTCGGCCGTTTGGCGCAGGAGCTTCAGCTCTTTCAGTTCCAGCGCCTCGGGGGCTGGCAGTTTGCTGCCCCCCTTTGACTTGGCGACCAGCTCTTCCAGGCGCCGTAGCGCGGCCTCATCGAATCCTGCCATGTTCTGTCTCCAAAAACCGGCAAAAACAACGGAACAGAAAACGGCTACAATTTTCACAAGAACAATGTAAACTTAATACAACCAGGCTGAACGACTCTTCATCTTTGAGTCACCCTGAAGACAGGCGCGCCCGCAGAAAATCAGTCTAGGCTCAATATACGTTTTGCTGCGCAAAACGTGGTTGAGGGTGGTGCGGACGCACCACCAGCCGAATCGGCGGCCGCGGGTGGGGCACCTGTCCCGGCGTGGCGCTCGGGCTAAAGCGCCGGCCGGAAAGAAAGGAACGCAGAAAGGGTAGCGATGGCGAGCCGGTTTGTCCGTGTCGAGATCGTCAAAGCCGGAGCAGGCAGCAGCGCCACCGGTCTGTCGGCCTATATCGCGCGCGACGCAAGGCTCGACCAAAGCGGCACACCGTTCAATTTTGCCCACAAGGCCGATGAGCTGGAAGCTCGTGGCATGATCTTGCCCGCCAGCGCGCCGGAATGGGCGGCGGATGCGGCGCAGCTATGGCGAGCAGCCGAACGCGCCGAGCAGACGATCGACCGGCAGACCGGCGAGTTACGCTGGAAGAAGAACGGGCAAATCGCCAAGCACATGACCATCGCCCTGCCGCGCGAGGCGACGCCCGAACAGCGCGCGGCCATGCTGATGGAATTTGTAGCGCGGGAGATCAAGCCCGAGACCCATGGCGTGGTGGTGGAATGGGCGATCCACCGCGAGGAGAATAACCCGCACGCGCATTTGCTCATCAGTACCCGCACCCTCGCCGGGAATGGTTTTGGCAAGAAAGCCCGCGCGATGAATCCGGAGTTCGCGAGCAAGGGGAACCAGCATTTTATCAGCGAGGCTGAGAATTGGGACACCCGCTGGGCGGCGTTCCAGAAGGCGTACTTTGAGCGGCTGGGGATTGTGGCCGACATCCGTGAACGCCGCACTGTACCGGAGGAGCATTACACACGCGGCCAGCTTTTGAGTGGCCAGGTTATCGCCGACCGAGCGGAAATCGCCCGCGCCAATGCAGCCGCCGAGCAAGCTAAGCTGCGCGACCCGGACGAAATTCTGACGCGGCTCACCGCGCATAAGGCGGTCTTCACGGCGCGCGATGTCCGCCAGGCTTTGAACAAATCCGGGCT
>JAGWOU010000029.1 GCA_028870815.1 Rhodospirillales bacterium
GCCATTGGCCATAACCGCTATGCCACCACGGGCGATACAGTGCTGCGCAATGTGCAGCCGCTCTTCGCGGAATTCGAGTTTGGCGGTTTCGCGGTCGGCCATAACGGCAATCTCACCAACGCGCACACGTTGCGCCGGGCGCTGACGCGGCGCGGCTGCCTGTTCCAGTCCACCATGGATTCGGAGGTGTTTGTTCACCTCATCGCGATCTCGCTTTATTCCAACGTCGTCGATCGGCTGATCGACGCGATTAAGCAGGTGATCGGCGCCTATTCGCTGGTGGCGCTGACAAATGAGCAACTGATCGGCGTGCGCGACCCGCTTGGCGTGCGCCCGCTGGTGCTAGGCAAGTTAAGCGGGGCAGACGGCAAACCGGGCTGGGTTCTGGCCTCCGAGAGCTGCGGGCTGGATATCGTGGGCGCGGAATTCGTGCGCGATGTGGAGCCTGGCGAAATCGTGCTGATCGACGATAGCGGTGTGCAGAGCATCAAGCCCTTCGCGCCGCAGAAGCCGCGTTTCTGCGTGTTTGAATATATTTATTTCGCGCGGCCGGATTCCATCATGGAAGGGAATTCCGTTTACAGCGCGCGCAAGAAGATTGGCGCGCAACTGGCTTTGGAAGCGCCCGCCGAGGCGGATGTGGTGGTGCCGGTGCCTGACTCCGGTGTGCCCGCCGCCATGGGCTTCGCGGAAGCCTCGGGGATCAATTTCGAACTTGGCATTATTCGCAACCATTATGTGGGGCGCACCTTTATCGAGCCGACGGATCAGATTCGCCATCTCGGCGTGCGGCTCAAACATTCGGCAAACCGTGCCATGATTGAAGGCAAACGCGTCGTGCTGGTGGACGATTCCATCGTGCGTGGCACCACTAGTCAGAAGATCGTGGAAATGGTCCGCCAAGCCGGGGCGAAAGAGGTGCATATGCGCATCGCTGGCCCGCCCACGACCCATTCATGCTTCTATGGCATCGACACGCCAGAGCGCGCCAAGCTATTGGCGGCGCGCAATTCTGTCGAGGAGATGGCGAAGCTCATCGGCGTGGATTCGCTGGCATTCATCTCCATTGACGGACTCTACAAAGCCTTGGGCAAGGAAGGGCGGAACGCTGACCAGCCGGCCTTCTGCGATGCCTGTTTCACGGGGGATTACCCTATCCAGCTGACAGACAATGCCGAGGCGCGGGCAAGCCGGCCAAGCCTTCTGGCGGAGTTGAGCTAGAAGCTTTGCGCGGCAAGCCGGCCGTGCACCGTAACGCTGGGCCAACGCATCTGCAAATTGCGATGCGCTATATAAATTAATTTAAAAATCAATATGTTAGCACGCGTAATGTGTCATTTAAGCCACATTGTTCCGCCAAAGCGCTCGCGCGCTTCGTTTGGTATGGCGTTCGCGATAAGTGGCATGTAGGTTGCAGAACGGTTACTGTTAATGGCGCTTGTTGCGGCAATTTATGGGTTCCCCGGCGCCATAGGACTAGGGTTTAGGCATCACGCGCGAAGAATGCGCATTGAGGAGGCATAATGATTAAGATGCGTCGGCAACTTCTGGGACTGGGCTTTGTGGCCGCGTCCTCTCTTCTGGCCCTGCATGCGGCGCATGCCATGAACGGCCCAACCGCGATCGAGATCGATGGCGGGCCGCTTGGCAGCCTTAGCCTCAGCGGCGGTGTTGACGGTTACGGCTACTATGTTAGCAATCTGCCGAACGGCACTCTGAACCATGGCGTGAACGTCGCGAACGCTCTGGTGGAGTTGCAGAAGACCTCCGGCGAATTGCAGTTCACCATTGAGGTTGGCTCCAACGGCGGCGCCATTGCGGTTGGCGCGTCCGGCCGCCCTGGCCAGACATCCATTAACAATTTCAGCACCGGCCCGCTCTATGCCGGTTATGTGACCATTGCGCCGAAGGATATGCCGTTTACCATCTCCGCTGGCCGCATGGCCTCGCTGGAAGGTTGGGAATCCGCTGTCGACTGGAACAACGAGTCGCAGCTCACCACTGATATCTGGTATGTCGAGAACAGCCAGAACGATGGCGTTGAGGGCAGCTACACCGCTGGTCCGGTCACCGCGACCGTACTGTTCGGCGATGGTTGGGACACGCATGTGTTCAACTTCCTGCAAGCTCTGGTCAGCTACACCATCGACGACAACAACAATGTGAACGTCTATTACGCTGGTAATCTGGGCCGTACCGGCCTGAGCGCTCGCACCTATGGCTGGGGCTCCGGCACCACCGTTGGCCAATATGGCCCCTACTTCATGAACTCCCAGATGATCGGCGGCTGGTACAGCTACACCATGGGCAACCTGAACGTGATTCCTGAAGTTCAGTATGTCTATGCCAAGACCGACCATCAGCTGGGCATCGACAAGCCCACCTCCAACCTGGGTGCGGCTGTGTTTGGCGACTACACCTTCGGCAAGTCGCCTTACTCGCTCGGCGGCTGGGTGGAATACGAAAACTCCCAGGGCGCTGGCAGCTGGTTTGTCGGGCCGAAGTCTGAGGCTGTTGGCTTCGCTGTTTCGCCGACCTGGCAGTACAAGGATTTGTTCGCCCGCGTGAACGGTGGCGGCCTGTACCTGTTGCATAACCGCGACACCAACGGCAACACTTACGGTTACGGCGCCAGTGGAACGGACAAGTTCCAGTTCATCGGCACGCTGGAAGCCGGTTTGCTGTTCTAATTCGGGCTTGTTTGCTTCTGGCGCATCAGCCGCGCCGGCCGAACAGTTTTTCCAAATCCGCGCGGGTGAGTTTCAGGAAGGTCGGCCGCCCGTGGGAGCATGTGGCGGCGCGGGGCGTGGCTTCCATCTCCCGCAATAGTGCACTGATTTCCTCGCGTTGGAGGCGCCGCCCGGCGCGGATGGAACGGTGACAGGCAAGCCGCGCCAGGGCAGCGTCAAGCTTTGCCTCCAACGCCAGCGGCGTGCCGGATTCGGTAAATTCTTCGGCAAGGTCGCGCAGCAGCCCTGCCGCGTCGGGCTCTTTCAAGGCCGCGGGCACGCCGCGCACGATGATGGCGCCGGGGCCAAAGGCTTCAATCTCCAGCCCCAGCCGCACCAGGGTTGCTGTTTCCGCCAACAGCCGTGCGGCCTCCATCGGCGGAAAATCCACCACCACCGGCACCAGCAGGGGCTGGGTGGCAATGCGGCCCTGCGCGAATTGCGCTCGTAGCTTTTCCTCCGTCAGCCGTTCATGCGCGGCGTGCTGGTCAACGATGACGAGCGAGCCATCAGGCGCCTGGGCCAGCACGTACGTGTCCAGAATTTGCGCCAGCGGTGCGCCAAGCGGATGGTCCACTTCCTCTGGCTCTGGTTCCGCAAACACAGACCGTGCCAGAGGTGGTGCGGCCAGTGCCAGCTCTGCCTCGGCAAAGCCACGGGCGGCGCGGCTGGGGGAGGTTGGCGGGGCGTAGGGGGCCAGGCTTGGCAACACCGCAACGGGTGCGGCGCCAAGGCTTACCGGCTGCGCCAAGGCGCGGCCGATGGCGCCAATAACCAAGCTGCGCACCCCGTTCTGGTCCGCAAAGCGCAGCTCGGATTTCGCGGGATGCACGTTCACGTCCAGCGCCTCGTCCGGCAGGTCCAGCCGCAGGGCCGCGACGGGAAAGCGCCCGGCGGGAATCACGTCCCGGTACGCAAGGCGCAGAGAGAGGCGCAAAAGCGAATCCTGCACCGGGCGGCCATTCACCACGAAACTTTGCAGTTGCGATGTGGCGCGGTTCAGGCTTGCTGGGCCAATAAGGCCGCTCAGGCGCACATCGTCGCGCTGTGCGTCCAGTCTCAGCATGCTGTTCGCTGCCTCCCGCCCGAACAAGGCCGCAACACGGGCGGCTTCGTCCTGGGCGGGCAGGTCAAAGATCACCCGCTCGTCAGAGACCAGGCGGAAGGCCACCTGCGGCGCGGACAGAGCGAGGCGCCACACCGTACGCTCGGCGGCTTCGGCCTCGGCGCGGGGCGAGCGCAGGAATTTGCGCCGCGCAGGGGTGGCATAGAACAGATCTTCGGCAATGGCGCGGGTGCCTTTGATGCCGGGCACCGGGCGCGCCGCTGTCACCACGCCGCCCGCCACGTCAATCCGCCAGGCGGAATCCTGGCCCGCCGGGCGGCTGATAAGTGTGAGCCGGGCGGCAGCGCCGATGGAGGGCAAAGCCTCGCCCCGGAAGCCGAGTGTGGCGATGCGCACCAACGCCTCATCCTGAAGTTTCGAGGTGGCATGGCGTTCAATGGCGAGCGGCAGCTCATCGGCGGGGATGCCGCTGCCGTCGTCGATAACCTCTATCCGCTCAATTCCGCCGCCGGCCAGGATCACTTCGATCCGCTTGGCGCCGGCATCCAGCGCGTTTTCCACCAGTTCCTTCACCGCGGCGGCCGGGCGCTCAATCACCTCGCCGGCGGCGATGCGGTTGATTGTGGTTTCAGCGAGGCGGCGGATGGGCATGAGCGCTCAATAGCATGGCCGCCCGAGTCCTGCCGCATAAGGAGAAACTCCGGCAACAAGAGCGCTTCACGAAAGAAAGTTTCCCTGCAATAGTGGTTTCGTTCCTATGCGGAGAGTCCAAGTGAAATTTCTCGTCTTTCAGCATGTCGCCTCTGAACATCCTGGCAGTTTCCGTGACGTGATGAAGGCGCGCGGCTGCGCCATGCATGCCGTGGAGTTGGACGAGGGCGAGGCGATTCCGCCCGTGGACGGATTCGATGCGCTGCTGGTGATGGGTGGCCCCATGGATGTGTGGGAGACCGACAAACACCCTTGGCTGCTTGAGGAGATGGCGGTGATCCGCGACTGGGTGAAAGCCGGGCGCCCCTATCTTGGCATGTGCCTTGGCCACCAGTTATTGGCCAAGGCACTAGGCGGGGAAGTGGGGCTGATGCCAACGCCGGAAGTCGGCATGAGCAAGGTGGAAATCCAGCCGGACCCGATCTTCAAAAGCCTGCCCGCGCTCTGGCCCTGCCTGCAATGGCATGGGGCGGAGGTGCAACGCCTGCCGGAAGGGGCGATGCGGCTCGCCACCTCGCCCGCCTGTGCCAACCAGGCCCAGCGTTGGGGTGATTGCGCCTATGGGCTGCAATTCCACATGGAACTCACCCCCACCACCACCGCCGAATGGGGCAGCCTGCCGGAATATAGAAAGGCGCTGGAGCGTGTGCGCGGCCCCGGTGCATTGGAGGCGCTGGCGGCGGAGGTGGATGCGGATTTCACCGGGCTCTACAACGCGGCACAGACGATCTTCGGCAATTTTCTCGACATCGCCGCGCGGGCCTTGGCCCCGGCAGCTATTTAGGAGCCGCAATGTCTCTGTATTTTTCACATACAAAAGAAACCGCCGCGGCCCTGGCCACATCTCTGCGCGAAGCCGGCGCGGCCTATGTGCGGTTTGAACTGCCGGATCTGGCGGGGTTGTCGCGGGGCAAGACCGTGCCCATCGAGCATGTGGAGGCCTATGCGCGGGATGGCCTCAACCTTTATGGTGGTACCGTCACGCTGGACAGTTCCTCCCACCCCATTCCCGGCACCGGCTATAACGAGGACGCGAATTTCGCCGATTGCCTGATGGTGCCTGACCCGGAGACGGTGAGCCCGGTGCCCTGGATCGCCGACACCGCGCGGGTGATCTGCGATACCAAATGGTACGACGGCAGTCCGCAAATGGCCGCCCCGCGCACCGTGCTGAAAACCATGCTGGCAAAAGCAGCGGAGATGGGATTCGGCGTGAAGATGGGCCATGAATTCGAATTTTATGTGGTCGATCTGGAAACAAAACAGCCGCTTTATTCCGGCGCGCCGATTTTCGTCACCGCCATCACCCACCGCCACCCGGCTCTGGACAAACTGATGCGCGTGCTGGCGCAGAGCGGGGTGGATATGATCACTGCCAATGGCGAGTTTGGGCCGGGGCAGTGGGAGCTGAATTTCGCGGCGCTGGACGGCATCGCGGCGGTGGACCGTGCTTTCGTGTTCAAGAACACGGTGAAGGAATATCTGCGCACGCAAGGGCTGCTGGCGACGTTCATGACCAAGCCTTACGCGCATCTCTCCGGCAGTTGCTCGCATTTCCATTTGTCTTTGTTCGACTTGGAAACAGGCAAAAATGTATTTTTGGATGAGGCGGATGCGGATGGTATGAGCGCTCTGATGAAAAGCTTCACGCAGGGGATTCTGGACCACGCCCCCGCCGCGCAGGCCATCTGGAACCCCACGCCGAATTGCTACCGGCGCATCCGCCCCGGCACCTTCGCGCCCTCCAACATCTCCTGGGGGGTGGAAGACCGTTCAGCCTCCGTGCGGATCAAGGCTTCAAAAGATAAGAGGCAACATCTGGAAGTTCGCGTACCTTCGGCACTTTCCAACCCCTATCTCACCGCTGCCGCCACCATCGCGGCGGGATTGTTGGGCGTGCAGAAAAACGCAGATCTGGCGCCGGAGCGTAAAGGGTTGAAGGAGGCGGATAGCTTCTTCAAGAAACTCCCCACCGAGATTCACGAATCCATGGCCGCTTTGCAGGCGGATTCAGAATTCACTGCCATGCTGGGCGAAGAATTCGTGAAGGTCTATACCATCGTGAAGCGGGCGGAAATTACCCGGCTGCGTGATGAAGTTCCAGCGGCGGAGACGGCAGAGTATTTCGATCTTTACTGACCAAATTGCCAGATTTTCAGATGCGCCTTGCCGTGGCTGCGCTCCGCCAAAACCTCGGCCACGTCCAGCGCCTCGCCCGGCCCCAGTTCGGCCACGATAACAGCACCGGGCGCGATCCAACCCTTCGCGGCCAGCACCTTTAACGCAGGCGCCACCAACGCCTGTCCGTAAGGCGGGTCCAGAAACACCAGATCATGCGGGGTTCCGCTTGGCGGGTTCAGCGCATCCGCCGCCACAATCTTGACCTCCGCCGCTTTGCACGCGGCGATGTTGGCTTTCAAAGCTGCCAAAGCCGGGCTGGCCATTTCAATAAAGCTTGCCGATGCCGCCCCGCGCGAAAGTGCCTCCAGCCCATAGGCGCCGGTGCCGGCGAACACATCCAGCACTTTCGCCCCATCCAATTCACACCAGGGCGCATGGGCCAAAATATCGAACACCGCCTGCCGGGCGCGTATATTGGTGGGGCGCGTGTCCCGCCCCTCCGGCGCGGCCAAAGCGCGCCCCTTCCACCGCCCGGCGATGATCCTCATTTCGCCAAACCCGGCACCTGTTCGCGCAGCACCTTGCCGTTTACTTCCTCCACCGCGCCGCGTGGCAGCGTGCCGAGCTGGAACGGTCCATAGGCCACGCGGATCAGCCTTGTTACCGGCAGTTCCAGCGCCTGCATCACCCGGCGGATTTCGCGGTTCTTGCCTTCGCGCAAGCTCATCGAAAGCCAGGTGTTGGAACGCTGCACGGAATCGATCGCAGCCTCGATCGGCCCGTATTTCACCCGGTCCACCACCATGCCATCCGCGAGGCGCTTCAGCTTCTCCTGGGAAACCCCGCCATGCACGCGCACGCGGTAGCGGCGCAGCCAGCCGGTCTCCGGCAGTTCCAGCTGGCGGGAAAGCGCGCCGTCATTCGTCAGCAGCAGCAGCCCTTCGGAGGTTAAATCCAGCCGCCCGACGGAGATCACCCGTGGTAATCCCGGCGGCAGTTTTTCAAACACCGTGGGTCGTCCTTCGGGGTCTTTATGCGTCGTCACCAGCCCTTCGGGCTTGTGGTAACGGAACAGGCGAGTGCGCTCCGGCTCGTTTACCGGCTTGCCATCCACCACCACCATGTCGCCTTTTTTCACGAACACGGCAGGGTGGGTGACGGCTTCATTATTCATCCGCACGCGCCCGGCCTCGATCATTGCCTCCGCGTCGCGGCGGGATGCCACCCCGGCGCGGGAGAGGAATTTGGCGATGCGCTCGCCGCGCTCGGGCGTTTCCTCACTCATGGCAGGCGGCCAGGAAGGCGCGGTAGAGCGCTTTGTCGCCCGCATCCACGAGATATTCGGGATGCCATTGCACGCCGATGCAGAATTTTTGGGTGGGATTCTCGATGCCCTCGATCACGCCGTCCGGCGCGATGGCGTTTACTACCCCGCGCCCGGCGGATTTCACCGCCTGATGGTGGGAGGTGTTCACCTGCATCACCGGCCCGGCGATTTCGAACAGCTTGGTGCCGGCCAGAATCTCGACCTTGTGGCCGGGCTCGTAATGGCTGGTTTTCTGTTCATGCTCCAGGGCGCCCGGGATCGCGGCCGGGATATGCTGGTGCAGCGTACCGCCCAGCGCCACGGCCAGAAGCTGCTGCCCGCCGCAGATGCCCAAAACCGGCATATTCCGTGCCATCGCCCCGCGCAGAAAGGCGAGTTCCGCCGTGGTGCGGTCCGCCTTCAGCTCCACGGTTTCGTGGGTTTCTGTATCGCCGTACAAAGCCGGGTCCACGTCGAATGCCCCGCCGGTCACGATCAGCCCGTCGATCCGGTCCAGATACTCCGCCGCCAGGGGGCCGTGCGGCAAGGCCACGGCCAGGCCGCCATGCGCCTCCACAGCCTCGATGTAATTCTGCCGCAGCGCATACCAGGGATATTTGGACCAGCCACCGGCGGGTTCAGCGTCCAGGGTCAGGCCGATCAGGGGGCGTTTTTTCATGGCTCCAACTAGACCTTGGCGGGGGGTTCAGGCAAATTTCCGGTCCGATGAGCAACGCCATGCAACGCGCCCTGGAAGAAGCACGCCGCGCGGCCCTCGCGGGCGAGGTGCCGGTTGGCGCCGTCATCACGGATTCCGCCGGCAATGTGCTGGCCAGCGCCGGTAACGAGGTCGAGGCGCGGCAAGACCCCACGGCCCATGCGGAGTTTCTGGCGCTTTCCGCCGCCCATGCGGCGCGCGGCGGCAAATATCTAACCGATTGCACCTTGACCGTAACGCTGGAGCCCTGCGCCCTCTGCGCGGGGGCCATCGCCTCATTCAGGCTCGGCCGGCTCGTATTCGGCGCCTACGATCCGAAAACCGGCGCCGTGGAGCACGGGCCGCGGCTGTTCACCCAGCCCACCACCCACCACAAGCCGGAGGTGATTGGCGGGGTGCGGGAGCTGGAAAGTGCGGCCTTGCTGAAAGCGTTTTTCGAGGCCAAGCGCGATGCCTGATTTTACCCGTGAGATGATGATTGGCGGGCGCGTGGCCGGGGTGGATGAGGTCGGGCGCGGGCCGCTGGCCGGGCCGGTGCTGGCCGCTGCCGTGGTGCTGCCGCAGGACATCGCCACGGCCTTGGCAAAAATGCTGGACGATTCCAAGAAACTCAGCCCGAAGAAGCGCGCGGCGGCGTTGCTGGCGCTGCGGGAATCTGGGGCGGAGATTGGGGTGGGTGCTGCCTCCGTCACGGAAATCAGCCGCTTGAACATCCTGCACGCCTCGTTTCTGGCGATGCGCCGGGCGATTGCGGCGCTGCCCTTAGCGCCGGACCATGTGCTGGTGGACGGGAACAAGAAGCCCGGCATCGCCATTCCCTGCACCACCTTGGTGGGCGGGGATGGGTTGAGCCTTTCCATCGCGGCGGCCTCCATCGTGGCGAAGGAGATACGCGACAAGCTGATGCGGCAGTTGGATGCGCGCTATCCGCATTATGGCTGGGCGAAAAATGCGGGCTATGCGGCGGAAATGCACCGCGCCGCGATCATCCGGCACGGGCCCACCAAACATCACCGCCAGGGCTTCGGGCCGTTATTGCGAGGGGCGTCGTTCTAACGAAGCTGGATCAGTCGGATTTTTCGCGGCACTGACTTTGGTTGGGCTTCGCGCTGGGGGTTATAGGGCAAGACAGGACATCGCAACTCATTGCTGTCCGGTTTCACTGGTTCCGCCACTATTCCCCATTGCACTTCCCGAAACGGGTTGCTGCATCAGCTGGTCCGCGCTGGGCGCTCCCGGGCCGGGCAGGGGTTGGATCTTCGGCCGGTATTGCGGCGGCAGGAAGCCGATGAGCCAAGCAGCGCCTTGATGCGCCAGCGGCAGGAAACGCGCATTCGCAACCGGGGCGGGCCAGGCGCTGGAAGGCTCGGCCAGGCCCAGCGCGACATAAGCCAGAAACACCAGCACGGCGCCGCGCCCCACGCCAAAGACGAGGCCAAGCGAATGGTCGAGCCCTGAGAGGGGCGAATCCCGTACCAGCCCGCCAATCAGCCCGCTGATCAGGCTAAGCACGATCAACGCCACCAGGAACACTGCGGCCATGGCGCCGTAAATGGCGAAATGCTTGAGGTTATGGGGCAGCAGCGAGGAAATATAGGGCTGCACCAGCCCATACCAGCGCAAACAGGCAAGCAGAGCGCCGATCCAGGCGAAAACCCCCAGGACTTCGCGCACAAAGCCCCGCACCATCGAGAACACCGCCGAAAGTGCCACCACGCCCAGCATCACCGCGTCTACCCAGGTCATTGCGCCTCCTTGCGTTTTGTGCCCGGCTTTTTACCCGTGGCGATGATCCCAACTAAGTCCGTCAGATGCCCGATTTCAATCAGCGAGAGTGATTTCGGCACGTTCAGCTTGCCCGTGCCACCCGCCACGCGCTTTGGCCCGGCGGCGCGGGCGAAGCCGAGCTTCGCGGCTTCCTTCAGCCGCAGCTCGGTCTGCGCCACCTGGCGCAGCTCCCCGGAGAGGCCGATTTCGCCGCAGAACACCATTTCCGGGTCGGTGGGAACGTCGGATGCCGCGGAGATCAGCGCGGCCGCCACGGCAAGGTCCGCCGCGGGTTCGTTCACCCGCAAGCCGCCGGCCACATTCAAATAGACATCATTCATGGCGAGCTTCAGCCCGCAACGCGTTTCCAGCACCGCCAGCAGCATGGAAAGCCGCCCGGAATCCCAGCCGATCACCTGCCGCCGGGGCGAGCCGCCGGGGTTAGGGGAAAGCAGGCATTGAATTTCCACCAGCACCGGGCGCGTGCCCTCAAGCCCGGCCAGCACAGCACTTCCCGCCACATTGCCGCGCCGCTCCGCCAGAAACAGCGCCGATGGGTTGGCAACCTCAGAAAGCCCCCGCCCGGTCATCTCAAACACGCCGATCTCGTCCGTGGCACCAAAGCGGTTCTTCACGCCCCGCAAAATGCGGAACTGATGGCCACGGTCGCCTTCAA
>JAGWOU010000430.1 GCA_028870815.1 Rhodospirillales bacterium
GAATCTGGAAGCCCCCTCCCTGCCTGGCATCAACACGGAGATTGCCGATTTCGCGGCGGCGGGCGGGTCGTTCTCCGGCACGGATGTCGTCACGCTCTGGGGCGGGGCGAATAATTATTTCGCCTATGCCGCCGCCGTGCAGGCCAATCCGGCCGCCGCCACCACGCTGGTTACGCAAGGGGTGAGCACCACCCTCACCCAGCTGACCGTGGATACGGTCTCTCTCGTCAATCTCGGCGCGCGGATGCTGATCGTCCCCAATCTGCCGGATCTGGGGCTGACGCCGGAATTCAACACCACCCCGCAAGGCGTGGCGCTGGGGGATGCGTTCTCCCAGGCGCATGACGCCAATCTGCCGGCGCTGATGGAGGGGGTGCACGAAGGCACGGGCGCGAATATCATCGTGCTGAACACGCAAGCCCTGCTGAACCAGGTGGTGGCGGACCCGTCGCTCTATGGCTTCAGCAATGTCACCAATGCCTGCCTTTACACGGTGAGCTGCGTGACCGGCTCCACCGCCACCCAGAACTCCTACCTGTTCTGGGATAGCGTGCACCCCACCACCCACGCACAGGAGATCATCGCTGAATACGCCGCCGCCTCGCTGCGCGGATTCGAGAGTCTGACGATTCCCGCCCGACTGGGCACCAACGCGGCGCAGAGCTTCACCGGGCTGTTGGGCGGGCGGCTGAACGCGCTGCAAAACGGTGCCAGCGGCGCCTCCTACAGCATCAACGGCGTGAATGGCGGGGTGGCGGACCCGTCCCATCCGTTCGGGCTGTTTCTGGCCGTGACCGGGCAGTTCGGCACACGAGACAGCAAGGGCTTCGATCTCGGCTACCGCTACCGCAGCGCCGTGACGGCGATCGGCGTGGATTACCGGTTCAATGAGAACCTCACCGCCGGCTTGGCGGTTGCCTATAACAACACCCATGCGGATGTGAGCGGCGGCGGCACGGTGCAGGATAATGGCGTGGATGTGGGGCTCTATGCCCTGGCTACGCAGGGCGATGCCTATGCCAAGCTCATCGGCGGCTATGACCGGGATAATTACAAGACCGAGCAAGCCGGCGTGATTGGCGGCATCACCGGCAAGCCGAATGGCGGCACCTGGAGCGCGAGCGGCGCGGTGGGGCTGAAATTCCATCCGTCGCCGAACCTTGCCGTCGGGCCGGAATTTGGTCTCGCCTATACCAATAGCGGGCTTGGCGCCTATACCGAAAGCGGCGATGCGCTGCTCACTCAATCCGTGGGCTCCCAGAATTTTCAGCAGCTCATCGCCAGCGCGGGGGTGAATGCCTCCACCACGCTGCAGATCGGCGGGTTCAGCTTCGTCCCTTACGCAGGTGCCGCGGCGCAATTCCTGCTTTCCGGCCAGAACGGGAGATTCACCTCGTCCTTCACGGACATGCCCGGCGTGATGCTCACCAGCACCTACCCGCACGAGCCCGGCAGCTGGGGACTGTTTGCAGCCGGGGCCAGCGCCAATCTCAGCCAGCGCCTCAGTGCTAATCTTGATGTCGCCACCACCGCCTTCAAAACCGATGGCAACGACGTGCAATTGACCGGCAATGTGAGCTGGCGCTTCTGATTTGCCAGCGCCAAGGGGTTTAATCCCTTGGCTGAGTGTGACAAAAAGAGCACCATGTGCGATGAAGCTTCCTGTCATGGAAGCTTCACGCAACTGTCATTTTAGTGTCACAGAAGGCGCCTATGGAAGCGCACATGGAAATCGCGAATCACAACATGACCACTGAAGCTGCACTGCCGCCCTCGCTTAACCAAAGCGAATCTGGAGAGCCGCGCGTTTCCATTCGCAACCTGAATTTTTATTACGGCCAGACGCACGCCCTTAAAAACATCTCCATCGATTTTCCGGACCGCCAGACCACGGCGATGATCGGCCCCTCAGGCTGCGGCAAATCGACGCTGCTGCGCGTTCTCAACCGCATGTACGACCTCTACCCAGGCCAGCGCGCCGAAGGCGAGGTG
>JAGWOU010000431.1 GCA_028870815.1 Rhodospirillales bacterium
TTGCAAAAGGCGTGTTGACTGGCCCCAATCAAACCCATGTTTGCTATTGCCATTCGCCAATGCGTTATGCGTGGGATCTCCAACACCAATATCTACGCGAGACCGGCTTAACCAAAGGCAGCAAAAGCATTATCGCAAGGTTGGCATTGCATTACATGCGTCTCTGGGACACACGCACAGCCGCTGGCGTTGATATGTTCATTGCCAATTCGGCGTATGTTGCGACCAGAATACGCAAAACCTATCAGCGCGAGGCCGCCGTGGTGCATCCGCCTATCGATGTGGATGCCTTCCCTCTCCAACTGGAAAAGGAGGATTTTTATGTCACCGCCTCACGCATGGTGCCTTATAAGCGCATAGATCTCATTGTTAAGGCATTCTCCCAGATGCCAGAACGGCGTCTGGTCGTGATCGGCGACGGCCCCGAGATGAAAAAAATCAAGGTACTGGCGGCGGGCAACATAACTTTTCTTGGATACCAGGAGGACGCGATCTTACGAGATTATTTACAACGCGCACGCGCCTTCATATTTGCCGCAGAAGAGGATTTCGGCATTCTCCCTGTCGAAGCGCAAGCATGTGGCACGCCAGTTATCGCCTATGGCGCGGGCGGCGCATTAGAAACCGTGCTGACCACGGGAAATCCGCATGGCCTGCCGGCCCCGGGCATCTTCTTCACCGATCAGACGGCGGAGGCGATTTGCGCGGCTGTCGGAAGATTCGAGTCCTTGCGCTTTGACCCCCGCAATTGCAGAGCTTGGGCGGAGCGGTTCAGCAGGGCTGCCTTTATAAAAGCCATGTCCGCGCAGCTAAGTACGCTCGCACCATCGGCTACAGGCCGCACACGGCATGCTTTCGAAACGATTGCCAGTTCGGCGTGAGTAGCGAGCATGACCAGTATAGACATGCGCGTTTCCGTCATCATCGCCTCCAGGCATAGGGCCGAGGAAGTGGGGCAATTGCTGAATGCCCTTGCTCAGCAAAGCAAACTGCCTACAAAGATTGTTTTGTCGGTCTCCGAAGCAACCGACCTGCCACCAAACCTTCCGTCTGAAATCACGGTGGTTACCGGGCCACCCGGCCTACCCGCGCAGCGAAATCGCGGACTTGATCTCATTCAAGACAAATGTGAAATTATCATCTTTTACGACGACGATTTCCTTCCGAGCCGAAGTTCCATAGAAGAAATTGCCGAATTCTTTTCCTCTCACCCCGACGTTGTGGGCGCAACTGGGCAAGTTCTGGCGGACGGGATAAACGGCCCTGGCCTTTCCTATCCGGAAGCGCTTAATATTCTTGCCGCTTATGAAGCCAAGGCCAGACCGCCATTGGTTATCGAGGACTTTCTCTGCGCATACGGCTGCAACATGGCCTTTCGTTGCGCCGGAATCGGAACGAAAAGATTCGATGAAAAGCTACCGCGCTATGCCTGGCAAGAGGATATGGATTTTGCAGGGCAAATTGCGACGGCCGGCAAGGTTCTTCGTACAAACGCCTTTGCTGGCGTGCATCGCGGCATAAAAAAAGGCCGTGGGCAAGGGCTTGATCTCGGCTTTTCTCAGATCGTCAATCCAGTCTATCTGGTCCGGAAGGGCACGATGACGCGGCGCAAGGCTCTCACCCTCATGTCCCGCAACATCGTTGCGAATCATGTCAAAGTTTTCCGGCCGGAGCCTTATGTCGATCGTTGGGGGCGCCTGCGGGGAAACTGGGTCGGATTGCTGCATCTTCTTCACGGCAAGGCTGACCCGATGGCGCTGCCAACCTCACGCGCCTAATCCAAGCAGATGGATTTCATAAGATGAGGCCAAATCTCTCGAAGCCACCAAGTTTTTCCAGATCCATATGGTTCATGCTTTGCATCGCCGCCGTAGTCTTTGTCATCGCGTTAAGACCGGCCGCCACCCAGAACCTCCCTGCCCAAAAGAGCATGCTGAACCTCTCTGACTATCACGTCACCTTTTCGGATAATTTCTTCAGCCTCAGC
>JAGWOU010000432.1 GCA_028870815.1 Rhodospirillales bacterium
CGATGGGCAGCAACTCCATGGGCAGCAACTCCATGGGCAGCAACTCCATGGGTCACGCAACATCGGGCGGCAGCTCCTCGGGCTCTAACTCAATGGACTCCAACGCCATGGGCAGCGGCTCAATGGGCTCCAACGCCATGGGCAGCGGCTCAATGGGCTCCAACGCCATGGGCTCCAACTCCATGGGCCATTCCTCCACCGGGCAGTAATTGCCAGCCAGGGGCCGCGCCACCTAAGTTAAAGGCGCGGCGCCCCGTTCGCCCACAGGAGGAAGACATCGGCCAGCTGACTGAACAGCTCACCACGTTGCGCAGCAGCCGGCGCGAAAATGCCAGTTGGGATGAGGCCTATTTACAGCTCATCCATACATTGGAGCATGACGGCTTCTACGAGGGCGTCCTGCAGGAGGGCGAATATTTCCCCGACTTCATGCTGCCCAGCGCGGCGGGACGGCTGGTAACACTCAACGAGCGTCTCTCCCAAGGTCCCGTGGTGCTGGGATTTTTCCGCGGTACATGGTGCCCCTTCTGCAAGTTGATGCTGGAAGCCCTGGCCGCCGCCATGCCGCGCATCACGGCCAAGGGCGCCACGCTTCTGGCCCTCACGCCAGAAACCGGCGCCCTGCCCGCCTCCCTCCAGGCGCGGCACGAAAACCGGTTCGAGGTGCTGTGCGATGTGGATTTCGGCGTCGGCATCCAAGCCGGGGTGGTTTATAAAATTCCGCCGCTCTACCGTGCCGGCCTGGTTTCGGCCAAGCTGGACATGTCCATCCGCCACGGCAACGCCGCATGGTGCCTGCCGGTGCCCGCCATCTTCATCATCGGGCAAGACGGCGTCATCGCCCGACGCTTCGTGGACACGGATTTCACCATATGGCCGGAACCTGACGAGATCATCGCCGCGCTGGGGGCGCTGCGCTGATGGAGCTGACGCAGATCCGCTATTTTCTGGCGCTTTGCCACACGCTTAATTTCTCGCGCGCCGCGGCGGAGTGCAACGTCACCCAGCCCGCGTTCTCCCGCGCCATTCAGCGGCTTGAGGAAGAGCTTGGCGGCGCCTTGATCTTCCGCGAGCGCAACCTCACCCGCCTCACCGCGCTGGGGCGGGAAATGCGCCCGCATTTCGAAACCATGCTGGAAGCAGCGGAAGCAGCGCGCGCATTGGCGGCGGCAAGGCGGCTCAACACGCCGCGCCCGCTGCGCATCGGGCTCGGGCCCGGCATTCCCGCCTCTCCCATCACCGGCGCGGTGGCCGAAACACTACGCGCCCTGCCCGGCACAGAAATTCATTTCACCGAGGCCCCATCAGGCACACTGGTCGATTCCATGCTGGCCGACGGGCTGGACTGCGCCTTGCTGCCCGACGACGCGCCGCTACCGGAGCGGCTGAACCGCTGGCCGATTTTCACCGACAGCGCGATGCTCATCTGCCAGGAAACTCACAGTCTGGCGCGCCGCAACCAATGCGCGCTGGCGGATCTGGAAGGCGAAACACTGCTGCTGGGCGATGATTGCGGAAATTTCGGAGAAAAGCTGGCGCAGCTGGCTGAAACGCCTCTGCGCACCCAGCGCATGCGCGCCAACCCGGCGCAGATGCAGGAGCTTGTGCGCGCAGGCCTGGGGCTGGCGCTGCTCTCCAGCCGCGTGAATATCTCCTCCCCCTTGGCCGGCCGGGCCTTTGTCGAGCCCGCGTTGCAACGCCACATATTACTTGCCGCGGTGGCCGGAAGGCCGATGAACGATGCCGCCGCCGGCTTCATCCGCCTTTGCCGGGCCAAGGCTTTCGATTAAGGCAGGCGCTTCAAATCCACGCCGATAAAGGTCGGTATCGCCAGCAGAAAACTGCCATGGTCGGTCACCGTCAGCACCGGCCCCGGCTTGAAGCTGGCGAAATCCGGCGCGAAGCGGTTCCAGGTCTCGGTGCCGCCGCCGGGCATGCCGATCACCAGGATCGTCTTGCCCAGCAGGCTTTGCGGCGGGG
>JAGWOU010000433.1 GCA_028870815.1 Rhodospirillales bacterium
CAGATGCAAATTCATCAGCAGCAGGCGGAACGTATCCGGCACATTTTCCACCCCGCGCAGCGCCGATTTATACTGGAAGTCCTGCTCCTTCTGCGAGAGGTCGAAATAATCATCGCTCTTCTCTCGCATGTAACGGTCAGCGGCGATGATAAACCCGCCCGTGCCGGCGGCAGGATCTTGGATCATCTCGCCCGGCTGCGGCTGGGTTAAGCGCACCATCACGTCAATCAACACGCGCGGGGTAAAATACTGCCCGGCGCCGCGCTTGGTTTCCTCCGCCATTTTCTGCAACAGGCCTTCATAGGTGTCGCCGAAGGCATCGCGCTCCTCAGTGAACCAATGCAGCGCGTCAATGGCGCTGATGAGCTTGCGGAGATTGGCAGGTTCGCGGACGATGGTGGAGGCGTTCTGGAAAATGGCGACAACCGCGCCATTCTTGGTCTCAGCCGGGTTGCCGAGTGCGGTGAGAAGCTGGCGGTAGGTTTGCAGCACCTCCGTCTCCGAAGCCGCCTTCAAGGCACCCCAGCGATATTGTTTGGGGATGCTCAGCTCAATCTTCTTGCCCTGCGCATCCGTCTTCTCAGCGGCCATTTTCAGAAAAAGGAGATAGGTCAGCTCGGTCACATATTGCTGGTAGGTCACGCCGTCCTTGCGGAGCAGGGCGCAGAGGCGCCAGAGGCGGTTCACAAGTTCAGGCGACGGATTCATATTCTCTCCAGGTTACGCGGCGTGGCTATCCCAGATGGCGGTGTTCAGGTCTTTCAGCACGCCGTCAAGCTCATGGCCGAAATCCTGGTCGATCACCGCAAACCCGCCATCGCGGGGGAAAATGCCCTCATTAAACAGCTCTGGATCGCCCACTGGCTGGGATTTCAAGGCCTTGCCGATGCGGTTGAGCCATTGGCGCTGCTTCTGCGTCCAGTCCCGGCTGGCAAGGATACGCTGCACTCCGTTATCCACGCGGGTGGCATAGGGCACTAGGGGATCGCCAATGGCGGCCTGGCGCACGAAGCCGATAATATGCGCGGCAATATCCGCATTGCGGGCGCGGCCATAGGCCTGGCGGAGGGCGGCCTCGGAAAAACCATGTTCATCCAGCATCCTGGCGAGGGATTTCAGTGCCTCACGGGTGAGTTCACGCGGGCGCTGCGTGGCGGCGATCAGTGCGGGGGTTGTATTCATATTGTCGCGGATAAAATGCTCAAAAGCGTCGATATAATCCGCCGGGCTGGCCTTGCCACCGTAATCATCCTCCACGGAGATGAGTTCATCCTCGTGCTCGGAGATGAACACGCCATTGCCCTTGCCCGCCGGGCGGACTTCATCCAGCGTCGCGGCCAAAGTGGGGTGCTTACCGAAGAGGGCGAGGGTTTCCGCCGGAGCAGAATCCTTCAGCTGGTCGGGTAGCTCATCCAGCTTACCCAGAACGGTTTCCAACACCTCCCGCCGTGCGCCTTCCAAATGGCGGAGTTTCAGGCGCAGCTTCACCACGATCTGGTCACGCACAAAGGCGCGATCTTCCTCGCTGGGCGCGCGCTCCAAATCCGCCAGCAGGGTGGTGAAGGTAAGCGCCGGGTCCACCACCACGGGGCGCATATCCGTCACCTCTTGAAGATTGGCGTAGATATCCACCGCGTCAAAAATGCGGAAATATTCCTTGCCGATCTCGTCACAGCGGCGGGTGGCCCGGCCAATCATTTGGTCATAGAGGATGCGGCTGTTCACCCGGCGCACAAAAACAAGGTTGGTGATGGCCGGAACGTCGATGCCTGTGGTGAGTAGGTCCACGGTGACGACGTATTTGGGGCGTGGATCGTTCTTGAACGCCTTGATGTGGTCCAGGGGCTTGTCCACCGTGCCGGTGATTTTCTCCACAAGGTCGTGAGGTTGCGGGCCGTACTCCTGCTCCAGGGCGTATTCCAGCGCTTTCACCAGAGTATCCGCGTGGTCATTCCGGGCCGCAAAAATC
>JAGWOU010000434.1 GCA_028870815.1 Rhodospirillales bacterium
TCGTGATGTTCCGGCGTACCACTCAGCACTCCCATCCGGCATTCACCACATGCACCGCCGCGGCATAGGCAAGAGGGAGTCAGACCCGCTGCTTCCAGCGCATCCAGCAACGACTCCTCCGGGCCTACGTCTACCGCGATACCGGAGCGCTCCAGCCGCACAGAAAAGGGCTTGCCCCCGGTCGCACTGCCGAAACTCTCCAGATGGATTTTCGCTGCCGGCCAGCCCAATGATTTTGCAGCGGTTACCGCGAGGTTCATGAAGCTCTCCGGCCCGCACACAGAAAGATGCGTATCCAGCTTCTGCTTAGCCAGCAGTTCGTGCAGGTTCAACGCATCGCGGCTCGTATGCAGCACGGCGCTGGCGCCCGATGGCAAAAGAGCTTGGAAAGTATTCGCTTCTTCCGGCTTGCAGCAATGATGCAGCTCATAAGCCAGGCCCGGAATTTGCAGATAAGCCAGGAATGGCGTGATACCGATACCGGCCGAGAGCAGCAAATGCCGCTTGGCGCTGCGTGGCGGATTAAAGAAATTCTGTGGCGTCTCCACCTCCAGTATATCGCCCAGACTGGCGTGGTCATGCAGCCAGGCAGAACCACCGCGCGAATGTTCTACCCTGCGCACGATAATGCTGTACGCCCCGTTGGGTGCGGCGGTGAGCGAATAGGCATTTTTCCACACGCGCGCAGGACCTGGGATTTGCAGAACCAGATGTGAGCCGGGCCCAGCCCAGGGCAGTTCCGCACCAGAAAAGGTAAACCGCTTCAAGCCCGGCGATAAAATTTCGATGGCGGTAATGGCCAGCTTCATGTGGTAAATTCCTCCGGCGCCGGAATTTCGCCAGGCGCTTCCGCATCCACCTTCACCCCCATAAAGGCCGCGAGCCGGCGCGAAAAATGATCGCGCACAAACAGGCTGGCCTTACAAGCAGGGCAAGGGACGACGTTCACCGTCACATCTTCAATCATCGTGCGACAATGAGTACAATAAACGCGCCTCAGCTTAGGCCCGGCCTGATACGTAAATATCTCACCACGCCCCAGCCCTGCGGCGACGGCGATGTTGGCGGCGTCCCAAATGAAGGCTTCGGAGCCTATAGCGTAGAGCCGCAAGCCTATGGCGGCCCGCCCCAACCTGCTTTGCAACTGCGCCAATAATTCCGTGGGCGAGCGAAATGGATGCAGATATTCCGCCGCAGGCGCCGGAATGCCGGGGCCGGCATGGGCAACGGTCCAGAGTTCCACCTCGGCTAGGGCATCTTCCAGTTCGGGCGGGGATGCGGCAAGGCTAGTGACAACAAGATGCGTGGTGCCTGTAGGATCAAGCTTGAAAGGCACATAGGCCGGACGGCTTTTGCTCATCAACCCACCGCCATACGCTTGGCCTTCTTCGGGTCATCAAAGGGCAGCGTGTGGGCAATGGCCGGTACGCCACCGACAAGAAGTTTGGTGCCATGCACGGCCACCGGCACATCCAGCCGCGCGATGGCCATGGATTTGCCGGTGAGCGTGGAGATCATTGGGCAAGTGACGACGCCGACCTTCTTGCCCTCTGTCTCCACGATATCACCAGGGGCGGCAGCTTGATCACCTTCCAGAAGCAGCCCGAAGATCTTGAAGCGCTCTTTACCCTTCAGGCGGTAATGCTCCTCAGCGCCGCGAAAGCCGGTCTTGCCGGGGCTCACGGTAAAGTCCAGCCCAAGTTCCCAAAGCGTATCCCCGGGTGCTTCGCCCTCGAACGGATACATCTCAGAATTATCGTAGGGATAGAAGAGCAAATAGCTTTCCGTGCGCAACAGGTCGAGCGCTGTGAAAGCACATGACGTTATACCCATGTCTTTGCCTTCCTCCAGGATGGTGTCCCAGATCAGCCCAGCGTCCTCGGCCTTGCAAAAAATTTCATAGCCACGCTCCCCGGTATAGCCGGTGCGGGAAATCATCACCGGCTTGCCGAACAGGGT
>JAGWOU010000435.1 GCA_028870815.1 Rhodospirillales bacterium
CCATCACGAACACCCCGCGGAGATTGTGCGGCAATTCACCCCCAACTGGTTCACCGTGACCATGGGCACCGGCGTGTTGGCGCTGCTGTTGAACCAACTGCCGGGGCCGGCTTGGCTGCCGGTGCTGGCGGCGGGGGTTTGGCGCGCGAATATCGTGCTGTTTTCGGTTTTTTCCTTGTTATACACCGCGAATTGGCTGCTGTATCCGCGACAGGCGATAAGCAGTTTAAGCCATCCGGTGGTGCCGATGTTTCTGGGCGCCATTCCCATGGGCCTGGCCACCATCACCAATGGCACGCTGGTGTTTGGGCATAACCCGCAGCTGGCCTTGCGGCTGTGGGAGGTGGATGCGGTGCTTTCCGTGCTCACTGGGCTGGGGGTGCCGCTGGCAATGGTGGTGAAGCAGAAGCACGCGCTGGAATCCATGACCGGCGTGTGGTTGCTGCCGATTGTGGCGTGTGAGGTGGCAGCGGCCAGTGGGGCCTTGCTGGCGCCGCATCTGCCGCCGGGCGTGGCGGCGAATCTGGTGCTGGCGGGCTATGGGCTGTGGGCGCTTTCCGTGCCGCTGGCGATGGGGATACTCACGATCTTGTTCCTGCGGCTGGTGCTGCATTCGCTGCCGCCGCCGGAAATGGCGGTGTCCTCCTGGCTGGCGCTGGGGCCACTTGGCACGGGCGCGCTGGGGTTGCTGCTGCTGGGCCATGCGGCGCCCGCCGCCTTTGCGGGGAGTAACCTCGGCTTCCTGGGCGGCGTGGCGCCGGGCATGGGAATTATCGGTGGGTTGGTGATTTGGGCCTATGGCGCCTGGTGGCTGGCGATGGCGGTGGCGATGGTGTTGACGCACCGGCCGCATCAATTGCCCTTTAATATGGGTTGGTGGGGGTTCACCTTCCCGCTGGGCGTGTTCATTCTGGCGACCAACGCGTTGGGGGCGCAGACCGGGCTGGCGGCATTTGCCATTGCCGGACACCTGCTGACCTGGGTTTTTCTGGCGCTTTGGAGCGTGGTGGCGCTGCGGACGTTGCGCGGGGCTTACCATGGCTCGCTCTTTGTATCGCCCAGCGCGCCGAGGCGAGTTGCATGAAGGTATGGGGCTGGCCGGGCTGTTGCCCCTGCCAGCCGATGCAGCTAGAAGGGCAACCACGGACCCGTAGCTCAGCTGGATAGAGTGTTGCCCTCCGAAGGCAAAGGTCGCGCGTTCGAATCGCGCCGGGTCCGCCATGGAAATCAGCGAGCTATGTTGTCGGCCCCACTTTTGGGTGCGGGCTAGAGGTCCAGGACCAAAGTGCTGCGCGCGGCGCGCGAACAGCAGATGGTCATTGTATGCTCGCGATCATGCGCTACGGCCGGTGCGACGGAATCCCGGTGTGCGACCTCGCCCTCCAGCACAGTGACCTTGCAGGCACCACAGACGCCTTCCTCGCAGGAGTATTCGGCATCGATGCCTTCATCGAGGCAGACCTCAAGAATGCTCTTGTTCGCCGGGATTTCCAGTGTGCGCCCGCTACGGCGCAGGACCACGGTGAAGGGTTTGTTCACCTCCGCCGCGGCGGGGACGGTGGGGGCAAAGCGTTCGATATGCAGCAGCGCGGCAGGGCGGCCGGTGGTGGCATCAGTGAAGGCGTTGAGCATGGCCTCCGGGCCGCAGCAATAAAGATGCGCCCCAGCCGGAAATTGCGGGATGAGATCCGTGAGGCGGGGCACTGAAGGAGATGTGGTGACAAGGAGATGCACAGCCGGGTCTTGCGCCAGTTCCTCCCGGCAGAGAAAGTCTTCCGCTGTGCGCGCCCAATAGAACAGCTTCGGTGTTTCGCCCCGGGCCTTGAGCGCGCGATACATGGGCAACAAGGGGGTGATGCCGATGCCGCCGCCGAACAGCACGCTTTCGCCCGGCGTGGCGCTGAGCGGAAAATTGTTGCGGGGTGCGGAAGCTTTATAAATGGCGCCG
>JAGWOU010000030.1 GCA_028870815.1 Rhodospirillales bacterium
ATTATCCGTTCAACAATGGCGGGCCAAAAATCTTCCCCTGGGTGAATGCGAAATTCTTCCTTGAGGGCACAATCTATCCGTATTTCAACGGATTGTCCCATAATTACGATGGCTCTGGCCGCTCCGCCTCGGCAAATAACCTGATCTTCGGCGGCATCTGGCTGGTCTTCTGACACTTTGCCCCGCCTTCATCGCAAGATGAAGGCGGACGGCCATCTCACAAAAATTCTTGATAGGTTTTTGGGGCCGTGGCACTCTTGGCCATGGCTTCGGCAGTCCCACCACCAGCGCTCAATTTGCACGCAGAGATGCTTATTCTCTGCGCACGTATCGGCTTCAGCCCGCCCCGGTTCTGAAAACCTCTTTGCCTGCCTTCAAACGCAGGCATGTTTTCATTCAGAAATTTTCGGAGCATGACATGTTGGACGATCTCAACCGTGGCATTGACTGGCAGGCGCTGGACGCCGCGCATCATTTCCACCCCTTTACCGATCATAAGGAACTGCACGAGCAGGGTGTACGGCTGATCACCTCGGCCGAGGGCGTTTATCTCTACGATTCCAACGGCAACAAGATCATGGACGGCATGGCCGGGCTGTGGTGCGTGGCCGCGGGCTATGGCCGGCAGGAATTGGTGGAAGCCGCCACCAAGCAAATGACGAAGCTGCCCTATTACAACGCCTTCTTCAAAACCACCACCGAGCCCACCGTAAGGCTGGCCACAAAGCTGGCGGAAATCGCCCCGGACGGCTTCCAGCATGTGTTCTTCGCCTGCTCCGGGTCCGAGGCGGTTGATTCCGCCATCCGCAGTGCGCGGGTGTACTGGCAGACCATCGGCAAGCCTGAGAAGAAAATCGTGATCGGCCGGGAATATGGCTATCACGGCTCTACCACTTTGGGCGCCTCCGCCGGCGGTATGAAAGACATGCACCGCCAGGCTGGCGACATGCCGGGTTTCGCGCAGGTGCTGCCGCCTTATTGGTATGGCAAGGGCGGTCAGATGAGCCCGGAGGAATTCGGCCTCTACGCCGCCAAGGAAGTGGAGAAGAAAATCCTCGAACTTGGCACGGAAAATATCGCCGCCTTCATTGGCGAGCCGATCCAGGGTGCGGGCGGCGTGCTGATCCCGCCGTCCACCTATTGGCCGGAGATCAACCGCATCTGCAAGCAGTACGATATTCTGCTGATCGCGGACGAGGTGATCTGCGGTTATGGCCGCACGGGCAAATGGTTCGGCACGGATTATTTCGGCATCAAGCCGGATATGATGACCACCGCCAAGGGCCTCACCTCCGGCTATCTGCCGCTCTCGGCATTGCTGATGAACAACCGCGTGGCGGATGTGCTCATCAACGAAACCGGCGAGTATTATCACGGCTTCACCTATTCCGGTCATCCGGTTTCCTGCGCCGTGGGTCTGAAGAATCTCGAAATTCTGGAAAACGAGAAGCTGGTTGAGGGCGCCACCGCTAAAGGCGCTCTGCTGCGCGAGAAGCTGAACGAGGCGATCGGCGACCTACCCATCGTGGGTGAGATTCGCGGCGTCGGGCTCATCGGCGCCATCGAGCTGACGGCCGACAAGCGCACCCGTAAGTTCTTCGAGAAAAACGGCCGCGTCGGCGTCATCTGCCGCGACCATTGCATCCGCAACGGGCTGATGATGCGCGCCACCCGCGACACCATGCTGTTCTCCCCGCCACTCAGCATCACGGAAGCGGAGATCGATCTGTTCGCGGCGATGGCCAAGAAGGCTTTCGAGGCCACTTTCGCGGATGTACGTTCGGAGGTTGCTCTGTGAACATCATTTCCAACCCGGACATCGAAGCCAAGATGACGCTGCTGACCGGTGCGGATTATATCGAGGCTTTCATTATCGACGTGAACGGCGTGCCCCGCGGCAAATGGTTGCAGCGGGACAAGGCCAAGTCCCTGCTCGGCAATGGCATCGCCATTCCGCGCTCGGCCTATCTGCTCGATATCTGGGGCCGCGATATCGCCGAGGGCGGCATTGCCTACGACACGGGGGACCCGGACGGACTCTGCGTTGCCGTGCCGCATTCCATCACCCGGATGGACTGGGCCGAGGGCAATGTGACGCAGGCGCTGCTCACCATGCGCGAGGCCGATGGCAGCATCTATTATCTGGACCCGCGCGGCGTGCTCGCGCGCGTGCTGGAGCGTTTCTCCAAAGCCGGGCTCACCCCCGCCTTGGGCGTGGAGCTGGAATTCTATTTGGTGGATTCCCGGTTGGACGGCATGAAAATCGCCCCGCGCGGCGCCGATGAATCCGGCTGGCGCGGCTGGCAGATCGACGCCGTTGGCCTTGGCGAAGTACATGATTACGAGCCGATCCTGCGAGAAATGATGGCCTGCGCGAAGGCACAGGATATTATTCTGGAAACGCTGGTGAGCGAATCCGGCCCCGGCCAGTTCGAGGTGACGCTGAAATACTCAACGGACGCCTTGCGCGTGGCGGACAGCGCCACCCTGTTCAAGCGCACCATCAAGCAGGTGGCGCGCAAGCACGGGCTCACCGCCACCTTCATGGCCAAGCCTTACGGCCAGTGGGCGGGCTCGGGCATGCATGTGCACATGTCGGTGCTCGACAATACGGGCAAAAACATCTTCATCGGCACGCCGGAACGCGGCGCGCCGGAACTGTATCATGCGCTGGGCGGCATCATCCACAACATGCCGGACACGATGATCACCCTGGCGCCGCACGCCAACTCCTATCGCCGGTTCGCGCCGGGTGTGCATGCCCCCACCTATGGCGATTGGGGGCACGATAACCGCATGGCTTCCGTGCGCGTGATCACCGCCGACCCGTTGGCCTCGCGCATCGAGCACCGCGTCGCCGGGGCGGATTGCAACCCCTATCTCGCCTTCGCTTCCCTGCTCGGCACTGCCATGCAAGGCCTGGAAGGCAAGATGGACCCAGGGCCGGAAACCCATGGCACCGTCCGCAGCCCCGAAGCCCCGAAGCTGCCCATCGCCTGGTCCGGCGCGCTGGACCGCTTTGCCGCCTCCGCCAATATGGGAGATATTTTCGGCACGGATTTCCAGCGCTACTACACAGCCTGCAAGCGCCAGGAGATCAGCGAACTGCGCAAGCGGATTTCCGACGTCGAATACGACGCCTATCTGAAAAACGCCTGAGGCGCGCATGAACGATGCAATCACACCGCGCGAGGCGGGGTACGCGATGCCGGCTGAATGGGCGCCGCACGCAGGCTGCTGGATGATCTGGCCCGAACGGCCGGATAATTGGCGCCTGGGTGCCAAGCCGGCGCAAAAATCATTCGTGCAGGTGGCAACAGCCATTTCACGTTTCGAGCCGGTGACGATGCTCGTCAGCCACCGGCAATATGAAAACGCCCGTGCCTCCTTGCCCGCCGAAGTGCGGGTGGTGGAAATGAGCAGCAACGATGCCTGGGCGCGGGACATTGCCTGCACCTTCCTGCTTGGCAAAAACGGTGAACTTGCAGGCGTGGACTGGCCTTTCAAATCCTGGGGCGGGCTCTATTTCCCGTGGGACAAGGACGACGCCATCGCGGCCAAGATGCTGGAGATGGAACGGGCGAAGCGTTTCCGCGCTCCGCTCGTCATTGAAGGCGGGGCCTTGCATGTGGATGGCGAAGGCACGGTGCTGGTGGTTGAGCAATGCGTGCTGAACGAGAACCGCAACCCGGATGTGCGGCGGCAGGACATGGAACGGATGCTGAAGGATTATCTCGGCACCTCCCATGTCATCTGGCTGGAAAACGGCGTGCCGCATGACGAAACCGATGGCCATGTCGACAACCTCGCCTGCTTCGTGAAGCCCGGCGTGGTGTTGCTCACCTGGTGCGACGATCCCGCCGACCCGCATTATCAGGTCAGCCACGATGCCGAAGCACGGCTGAGGGGTGCGCGCGACGCCAAGGGGCGTGAACTCACCATCGAGCGTATCCCGATGCCGACCCCGATGTTTTACACCGAAGCGGAAGCCGAGGGCGTGGATGCCACCGCCAGCGGCATGAACCGTAAGGCGGGGGAACGGCTGGCGGGGTCTTACGTGAATTTCTACATCGCCAATGGCGCCATCATCGCTCCCGCCTTCGGGGTGGAAACAGACGAACCCGCACGCGACGTGCTGACCCGGCTGTTCCCGGAGCGCGAGATCGTGATGCTGCCGGCGCGTGAAATTCTACTGGGCGGCGGCAATATCCACTGCATCACACAGCAGCAGCCTATAGCGCCCGCCTGAAGGTAAGGTTCAGCCGGGCGGCACCCGTCAACTCATGCACACCCGGCTTCACCGGCGCGATACCATGGAAAAATTTCCGTGCCGCGCCGCCCCACACCAGCACATCCCCGCTGTTCAAAGGCAGCCGCGCTGGCTTATCCGTCCGGCTCAACCCACCCCATAGGAAGACGGCGGGTAAGCCTAAGGAAACAGACACGATAGGCGCTGAGAAATCCCGCTCGTCGATATCCTGGTGCAACGTCATTTTCGCACCAGGCTCGTAGCGGTTGATCAGCGCCATATCCGGCACGAAGCCCGCAAACCCGCCCGCCGCCGCCCCGCGCACCGCCAGATCCCGGAACAAACCCGGCATCTCCGGCCAGGGGGTGCCACTCAGCGGGTCCTGCCGCGCATAGCGGTAGCCCTTGCCCTTGGCATCGCTTACCCAGCCCGCCGCGCCGCAATTAGTCATGGCGGCACTCATCTCCTTGCCGCCGGGCGTTTTCATGCGCCGGAAGGGTGCTGCCTTCGCCAGCGCCATAACGGCGCGCACCAAATCCGCCTCCTCGCCCAAGGCAAAGCCAGGCAGATAAGTCAGCCCGGGTAGAGCCAGCGTATCAGGAAACAGGTCCAGGCTCATGCGCCGCTTCCCGCGCCAGCAGGGCGGCCTTGCGCTCCACCCCCCAGCGATACCCCGTGAGCGCCCCATCCTTCGCCACTACGCGGTGGCAGGGCACGGCGATGGCCAGCCGGTTTGCCCCGCAAGCGGCGGCCACGGCCCGCATTGCGCGCGGCGCGCCGACCCTCGCCGCTAATTCGCTATAGCTGAGCGTTGTTCCCGGCGGGATCTCCCGCAACGCCGCCCATACCCGGCGCTGGAACATTGTGCCGCGCAAATCCAGTGGCAAGTCGGCAGCGCGTTCCGGCGCTTCCACCAGCCCGGCCACCTGGGCCACCAGCGCCTCGAACCCTGCATCCCCGGCCACGATCTCGGCGCCCTCGAAATCCTTCAGAAAGGCGTTCAGCAGCGCCTCAGGGTCAGGCCCCAGCGCGATGGCGCACACGCCTTTGGCGCTGGCCGCCACCAGCAAGGCCCCCAGCGAGGATTGGCCGATTGCCACACTCACCCGCTCCCCTTCGCCCTTGGCGCGGTACCGCCCCGGCGCCATGCCCAAAGCGGCTGGCACGGCCTCGTAAAACCGGCCTGATGAGGAAAACCCCGCCGCCGCGGCCAGCGCCTCCAGCCCCGGCGGGGTTTCCGCCTCGTCGATCAGGCGGCACGCCGCCTCTATGGGGTTACCGTCTCCGGTCATCTTGCTCTCCTTCCCCGGCTGGCCTAGCGCGGGCCGGCAAGGCATGCACTCCACTTCTTGCGGGCTACAGCGCGAGGGAGCCGGAAATCACCTCCACACTCTCCCCGCCTATCCAGAAATCCTGCCCGTCATGCACCACGAACACCCTGCCTTCGCGCCCCAGCGCTGTGCCCTGGGCTGCCACATAGCAGGCGGGCGCCAACCCGGCGGGAATCAGCCAGCGCGCCAGCCCGGCATTCAGGCTGCCCGTCACTGGGTCTTCCCCGCCGACATCGTTCGCAAACGCCCGCACCTCGAAATCCGCCGAGCCACCGGGCGAGGGCGCCACCACGCCGATCTCCAGTTCGCTCATGGCGGCGAAATCCGGCTTCAGCGCCAGCACCGAAGCGCGGTCCTTCAGCATCACGCCGGTCCAGCCCGGCGCGCGATGGGAAAGCTGGCGGGCGGCGAGAATTTCCGCTTCCGCCACACCCAGCACAGCGGCGACGCGCGCCAAAACTTCCGGCGGCACCTCGCTCTGCACGGCATCGGGTGCCGCAAAAGCCAGGCGCGTTCCGTCCTGTTTAATCCGCACCAGCCCCACCCCGCATTGCTGCACAATGAAATCGCCCTTGGGCACGCCACCCGCCGCCAGCCAGGCATGGCAGCTTCCCAGCGTAGGGTGCCCGGCAAAGGGCAGCTCGGCATGGGGCGTGAAGATTCTGACCTTGTAATCCGCCTCGGGGCTGTCCGGCGGCAGCAGAAAGCTGGTCTCGCTCAGATTAGTCCAGTTTGCGAAATGCTGCATCTGCGCACCACCCAGCGCGGCGGCGCCATGCACCACCGCCAGCGGGTTGCCGTAGCCAGGGCGGCTCGTGAACACGTCCACCTGCGAAAACGCAAACCGCATGTTCAGGTGAGCATCAACGCCACAACCAAGCCAATGGCGATGGCCTGTAGCGTCACGCGCCAGCGCATCAACCGGTTGGAGGTCCGGGGATCGTGCCCCGGGCTAGCCATGCCGAGCACACCGGCCAGCATCACGCCGACCACCGCCAACATATCCAGCCCCAGCAAGATCAGTAGAACAGCTCGCATGCTGCCACTATACGCCACCGCGCGGCTTTGCCTATCATCCATCGCCGGATTGACTTCCCGGTATAACGCCTCTCAAGGGTCACCCATGCGGTATCTGCCCATTTTCGTCGCCCTGGCCTTGCTTGCAGCTCCCATCGCAAGCAAGGCTGCACCCTCCGCCGAAGCCCAGACCAACCCGGCGCAGCAGCCCGCCGCCCCGGCAAAAACCACCCCGACCATCATCCCGGGCTCGCCACTGGCGGCTCTCACCGGGGCGGGCACGCAGCCCCCGCCGGAAAATGCCGCCCCCGCCCCGTTCGGCACGGATGAGCTGGGCTTCGCCATGTCCTCTGTGCTTGGGTACGAGGCCACCCGCACGTTCAATGATTTTACCGACGCGCTGCAACGCTCCACCCGGCTCACGCCGGTTCTGCATTGGTTGCAAAGCTTTTCCAGCATACCGTGGCGGCGCGCCTACGCCGCCGCCGTGTTGCGCGGCATCGCCATCGCCATCCTGCCCGGCATCGCGCTGGATGTCGCGGCGCGCTTCCTGCTCGGCAAGCCAATGCGGCTCTGCGCGCGGCACGGCGTTCCGCAACACAATGAATACATACCCGACCCGGACATGGAGGGCCTGGCCGAGGAGGCCACGCCAAAACCCCGCCCGCGCATCTCATTGCGCGCGTCCTTCCGCCGCCTTGGGTTCGCTTTGCTGAATTTCGGGCTGGCGCTGCTGCCGATCGCTGGCTTCGCCATCACCGAGCAGCTCTTTCTATCCAGCGGCCTGCTCACCGTCCGCGCCGCGCGGCTGGCAGTGACAGGCATCGCCAACGCCTATCTGCTGGCGCGGCTGGCGCAGGAAATCGTGCGGCTGCCGCTTTCTCCCGCCGCCACCAACCTGCGGCTGGTCCGGCTGCCCACCAGCAGCGCCGCCTGGGCCATGCGCCGGGCCAACGTACTGATCGGCACCATTTTCGCCGCCTTCTGCATCATCTCCGTCGCGGAAATTCTGGCCCTGCCAAAGGATGGCGCCGGCGCGCTGCTCCGGCTTGCGGCGCTGGCCGTGCATCTGGAGATCGCGCTGGCCATATGGCAGAGCCGCCGCGTCATCAGCCGCTGGATCACCGGACGCCCGGATGCCACAGGCTTCATCGCCGGCCTGCGCCACCGCTTCGCCAAAATCTGGTATGTCGTCGCCCTGTTCTATGTGCTGGCGCTGTGGGTGGCCTGGGCCGGCGGGGTGCATAACGCGCTGGGTGTGCTGCTGCGGGCGATTTTAGTAGTGCTGGCGGCACTGGTGCTGGTGCGCCTGGCCTGGTCGGGCAGTAACACTCTGCTTGGCCGCCTGTTCCCAGACCCCGCCATCGTCCCCGACCACGGCGCGTCCAAATTCCTGCTCCGCGCCGGCAGCTATAACCCGCTGCTCCGTCTCGTGGCGCGTACCGCCATCGGGCTGCTAGCGCTGCTGCTCATCCTGCAAGGCTGGGGCATCAATGCGTTCGGCTGGCTGGTGACCAACCCCATCAGCCACGCCTGGCTGGGCGCGCTGTCCTCCGTCGCCATCAGCATCGCCGTCGCAATTCTCATCTGGGAGTTCATTAACTACCACATGGAAGCACGGGTGGAGCGGCTGAACGCCGCCGGCCGCCCGCGTCAAGCCATGCGGCTACGCACGCTTTTGCCGATTCTGCGCGCCGGGCTCGGCGCCGTCATCGTGGTGGTCACGCTGATTATCTGCCTCTCGCGCATTGGGGTGAACGCCACCGGGCTGCTGGCGGTCTCCTCGGTTGTCGGCATCGCGGTAGGGTTCGGCAGCCAGAAACTGGTGCAGGACATCATCACCGGCCTGTTCCTGCTGTTCGAGGACGCTCTGCAAGTGGGCGATGTCGTCTCCCTCGCGGGCATGTCCGGCACGGTTGAGCGCGTCTCAATCCGCACCATCCGTCTGCGCGCGGGTGATGGCTCGATCAACATCATCCCCTTCTCCTCGGTCACCATCGTCACCAACCAGACGCGCGATTTCAGCTATGCGCAAATCTCCATCATGGTGGGGTTTCACGAGAATATCGAACGTGTGACGGCGGTGCTGAAGGAGATCGGCGCCCAGATGCGCGCCGAACCCGCCTGGGCGGCGATGATGCGCGACGATCTTCAGCTTTTCGGGCTCGATTCCTTCAGCGATCTGGGGCTGGTGATCACCGGGCAAATCCGCACCGGGCCTGGGCAGCACTGGTCCGTGCGGCGGGAGTTTTACGGCCGCGTACAGAAGCGTTTCGCAGAGGAAGGCATCGAGCTGCCCAGCCGCAACCAAAGCCTGCGGCTTACCTTTCCGCCGGCGGAGCAAGAGCAGCTATCCCCCGCCGCCAGGGCGAAACCGGACTTACCGTCAGCCGCTCCGCAACCCTAAACGCCGCCACTTTCGGCCAGAACCCGCCTGCCCCCGGCTTTCTGCCCCACCGGCACGGCGCCATGCAGCGCCTTGGTCGCCTCGGCGATCGCCAACCCCGCGACTTGCGGCGCCAGCAGCGGCCCGCACGCCTCAAACAGCGCGGCAAGCTTGAGCATCGGCGTATTGCCGAAGGGCGGGGCGTAGAGCGCCGTGGTTTGCGCCTCCACGGTGAAAAACAGGCTGCCGAGCAGCCGCGCCAGCTGGCCCTCCGAATAAGGTTGGCCATGGCCGAAGGGCGTGCTCTCGGCATAAGCCCATAACCCGCTCCGGTTCGGCGCCACCACGATCAGCCTTCCGTCATCCTTCAGCACCCGCCAGGCCTCACGCAAGGCGCGGCGGGCGTTTTCCGCCTGCTCCAGGCCATGGACCAGCAAAATCCGGTCGAATGAAAGGTCAGGAAACGGCAGCGTCTCGGCTTCCGCGAGGCAGGAAAGCCCCGGCAGCCCGGCTGGCCAGGGTGCCGCCCCCATATAAGCGGGCGAAACCGCGACGCAGCGCGCCTCCTCCCGCCACAAATGCAGGCAAGGCCCGGCATGGCCAATGCCAAGCACGGAAAGCCCCGCCATGCTTGGCCAAAGCCGGTCCAGTTGGCGGCGCAATATTCCTGCGGCATGCCGTCCTAGGCCTGTCGCATAAAATCCCGCTGCATCTCGTGCATCGATCGCCATTGCCCCTATATAACCCGGCAAAGCAAAGGAGCGAGAGACAGATGACCGTTACAGCCCAGGCCATTCCCATGCTGTCAGACAATTATTCGTGGCTGCTTATCGACTCGGCAACCGGCAAGACCGGCATTGTCGACCCCGCTGAGACAAGGCCCGCCATCGCCGCATTGGAACAGCTTGGCGTGGGGCTGGATTATATCTTCCTCACCCATCATCACCCCGATCATATCGGCGGCGTGGCCGGTCTGGTTGAGATGTATCATCCCCAAGTCGTCGGCAACCAGGCGGATGCGCACCGCCTGCCGAAGCTCGACATTCCGGTGCATGAGGGCTCCCTGGTGGATTTCGGCAATGCAAGGCTGCGGGTTATCGAAACCCCAGGCCACACGCTGGGCCATATTTCCTATTACATCGCCGATGGCGGCATCCTGCTGCCGGGCGACACGCTGTTCAGCCTGGGCTGCGGCCGGCTGTTCGAGGGCAGCCCGGCGCAAATGTTCAACTCCATCGGCAAATATGGCGACCTGCCGGATGACACGCTGGTTTGCGCGGGGCACGAATATACCTCGTCCAACGCGAGATTCGCCCTGACCGTGGAGCCGGAAAACCAAGCGCTGTTGAACCGGGCCCGGCAGGTTCAGATCTTGCGGGGCATGGGCCAGCCCACATTACCAGTCACCATGGGTGAAGAGCGCGCCACAAATCCATTCATTCGCGCTAAGGATGTAGAAACATTCGCGAGAATCCGCGCGGCGAAGGACAATAGCTGAGCGTCCCGGCGCTTCTGCTGCTTTTTTGCAACAACACCGGGGAATGACGCCCTTGTTACACATTAAGCCTGTTGCGCCCACGCTCGCGTTTGTTAGGAAACTAAGGACGGAAAGCCTCAACAAGCGGCGCCGTCTGGGAGAATTTGGTTCTGGCCGCCTTGCGCTGCTACTTTGCAACGTATTGGCGGCCGCCAGCCTTGCTAATTCCGCTCGGGCGGACAGCTTCAAGCCAGGATATTGGGTATCAACAGGCCGGGAAATCGTGCTGCAGATCGGCCCTTGCGGCAAAGATCTCTGCGGCTTCATCGCAGGCATCGCCCTGGATCACCCCGGTGACGCCA
>JAGWOU010000031.1 GCA_028870815.1 Rhodospirillales bacterium
GGGGATCGCCGCGTTCGTCCCCGGCAAAATGCCGCCGGGCATGGAGGTAATCGGCAAGGCGGCGGGGCAGGGGATCAACGCGAACATCCAGCCGGTTTTCCATTCCGGTTACGTGCCCGGTAAATCCTTCCTGGATTTGCAGAATGACGTGACGGTAAAGGATGTGAAGCTGGCCGAGCGCGAGGGCTTTGCCTCAGTGGAGCATATGAAGCGCTACACCACGCTGGGCATGGCGACGGATCAGGGCAAGACCGCGAATGTGAACGCCATTGGCGTGCTCGCGGAAGCGCTGGGGCGCGGCATTGGCGAAACGGGCACCACGCGCTTCCGCCCGCCTTACGTGCCGGTTTCCATCGGCGCGCTGGCGGGGGCGCATACGGGCAAGCATTTCCGCCCGACGCGCCTGACCCCCACCCATGAATGGGCGAAGGCGCTGGGGGCCGTGTTCGTGGAAACGGGCCCCTGGTTGCGTGCCCAGTATTTCCCCCGACCGGGTGAGGATTGGCTAGCCGCCGCCCAGCGCGAGGTGAAGGCCGTGCGCGAGGCCGTGGGCATCTGCGATGTCACCACGCTAGGCAAGATCGATATTCAGGGGCCTGACGCCGCGAAGTTCCTGGAGCGCGCCTACACCAATAGCTGGACCAATCTGCCCATTGGCAAGGTGCGCTACGGGCTGATGCTGCGCGAGGACGGCATGGTGATGGATGACGGCACCACCGCGCGCCTGGGCGAAACCCATTTCGTGATGACCACCACCACCGCCAATGCCGGGCGGGTGATGCAGCAATTGGAATTCTACGCCCAGGTGTTGTGGCCGGAGCTGGATGTGTCGCTCATTTCCGTGACCGACCAATGGGGGCAGATTGCCGTGGCGGGGCCGCGCTCCACCGCCACGCTGGAGAAACTTGTCGATGCGCCCTTCGACCTTTCTGACGAGGCGTTCCCCTACATGGCCTGCGGTGAGCTGACGGTGTGTGGCGGCGTGCCGGCGCGGCTGTTCCGTATCTCCTTCTCGGGTGAACGCGCTTATGAACTCGCCGTGCCCGCCCGCTATGCCCATGCGTTGGCGGAAAAGCTGATGGAAGCCGGCGCGGAATATGGCATCGCGCCCTATGGCACCGAGGCCCTGGGCATCATGCGGATCGAGAAAGGCCACGCCGCCGGGCCGGAGTTGAACGGCCAGACCACGGCGCATGATCTCGGGCTGCACAAGCTGCTCTCGAAGAAGAAGGATTTCATCGGCCGCGCCATGGCCGCGCGCCCAGCGCTGGTGGACCCGCAGCGCCCGGCATTGGTGGGGCTGAGGCCGGTGAACCCGCAGGATATCATCCGCGCAGGGAGTCATTTGCTCCCCATCGGGGCGGAGGCGGTGGCCGCCAACGACCAGGGGCATGTCACCTCCGCCGCGCGTAGTCCCAGTCTAGGTTCCATTGCGCTCGCCTTGCTGGCCAATGGCCCGGCGCGGCTGGGCGAAACGGTGCGCGTTTACGACCCTCTGCGCGGCGGGGATTTCCAGGCTGTCGTCACCCAGCCCGTGCATTACGATCCGGAAGGAAGGCGCCTTCATGCTTGATGCTGCTGTTCCGGCCTTCGCGCCGCATCCTTTCATCGGCGCTGTGCCAGCCCGGCGCATCCGCAGCCTGGCGGCCTACAAGACCACGCTGCCTGCGCTGGAAGCGGCGATGGGTATTACGCTGCCCGCCACGCCGAAGCGCATCGCCCACCAGGGGGCGGAGATTCTCTGGAACGGCCCGGGCCAATGGCTGGTGCTGGGGGAGTTGGAGCTGCCCGCTGCCCATGCCGCTATTACCGAGCAGACAGACGGGCTCTGCCTGCTCAGCCTTTCCGGCCCGCACGCCGTGGAGATTTTAAAGCGGCTTCTGCCCATCGACATCGCCCGCTTCGGGGTGGATGAGGTGGCCATCACTAGCGCCGCGCATATCGGCGTTCGTGTATGGCGCGAAGGTGATCATTTCATTCTGGCTTGTTTTCGTTCGTTTGGTGAGGCGCTACACCACGCCATCATGCAGGCGGCAGACGGATTATGCGGACGAGGTTGAGGACAGCGCGGTGCGCGCTGTCTTGCTTTGCGCGGCTGCCCGCGCAATTCCCCCATTAGATATTGCAGGAATCGTTTCATCATGTCCCAAACTCACCACGTGCTCACCCTCTCCTGCGTCAACAAGCCCGGGATTGTCTCAGCTGTTTCCACATATTTGTTCGAACAAGGTGCTGATATCCGAGAGGCCCAGCAATTCGACGATCTGGAGACAGGAAAGTTTTTCGCCCGTATTGCCTTTGCGTTGGTGGGCGGCGCGCAGATAAAGTCATTGCGCGAGGGCTTTGCCGCCATTGCCGAACCGTTCAAGATTACCTGGAAGCTTTCGGACCATTCCGCCCCGCGCAAGGTGCTGCTGCTGGTTTCAAAATTCGACCACTGCCTCGCGGATCTGCTCTACCGCTGGCGCATCGGCGAGATGGAGATGCAGCCGGTCGGCATCGTCTCCAACCATCCGCGAGAGGTTTATAACGGGCTCGATTTCGGTGCCATTCCCTTTCACCATCTGCCCATCACCAAAGAGAGCAAGATGGAGCAGGAGGCGCAGATCTGGTCCATTGTGAAGGAAAGTGGCGCGGAGCTGGTGGTGCTGGCGCGGTATATGCAAATCCTATCGGACGCGCTGGCGCAGAAGCTCTCAGGTAAATGCATCAACATCCATCATTCATTCCTGCCTGGCTTCAAAGGGGCCAAGCCCTACCACCAGGCACATAAACGCGGGGTGAAGCTGATCGGCGCCACGGCGCATTACGTCACGGCGGATCTCGATGAAGGCCCGATTATCGAGCAGGACGTGGAGCGGATTACCCATGGTGACACGCCGGATGATCTCGTCCGCAAGGGGCGCGATATCGAGCGCCGGGTACTGGCGCGCGCCGTGCGCTACCATCTGGAGGACCGGGTGATTTTGAACGGGTCCAAGACAGTCGTCTTCGCCAGCTAGTTCAGCTAGAAGGCGCGCAAGCTATGGAGGATGACCGATTTGGCTGACATCATCGACGGCAAGGCCTTCGCGGCCAGTTTGCGCGCCGCCATCGCGTCGGAAGTCGCGGGTTTGCCCTATAAGCCGGGCCTTGCCGTGGTGCTGGTGGGGGAGGACCCGGCCTCGAAAGTCTATGTCGCCAACAAGGCGAAGCAGACGGTGGAAGCGGGCATGGCTTCCTTCGAGCACAAGCTGCCGGCCGACACCACGCGGGAAAATCTGCTGACCCTGGTGCGGCAGTTGAACGCCGACCTGAAAGTGCATGGCATTCTGGTGCAGTTGCCGCTGCCCAAGCATCTGAACGCGGATGAGGTGATCGCCGCCATCTCGCCAGAGAAAGACGTTGACGGGCTGACCGTGGTGAATGCCGGGCGTCTCGTCTCCGGGCTGCCGGGGCTGGTGCCCTGCACGCCACTGGGTTGCATCCTGCTGCTTGAGGATAGGCTGCCGGATATGACCGGGCTGAATGCCGTGGTGATCGGGCGCTCCAACCTCGTCGGCAAGCCCATTGCACAGCTTCTCTTGCAAAAGAACTGCACGGTGACGATGGCGCATTCCCGCACCCGCAATCTGCCTGGGCTGTGCCGCACGGCGGATATTCTGGTGGCCGCCGTTGGCCGGCCGGAAATGGTGAAGGGCGATTGGGTCAAGCCGGGTGCCACGGTCATCGATGTTGGCATCAACCGCGTCCCTGCCGAGGGCGGCAAAACCAGGCTGGTAGGCGACGTGGCCTATACGGAAGCCGCACAGTTGGCCGGGGCCATCACCCCGGTGCCGGGCGGGGTGGGGCCCATGACCATCGCCTGCCTGCTGCGCAACACGCTTACCGCCGCGAAACGCCTCGAAACGGCGAAATAACAAACTGGCCTTTTCAACCTCCGCGGCATAAGACAAATGTTAGGAGGACCGTGGAAGACATGCCCAGCCAGGCCAAGCCAGACGGCAAGAAAGCCCAGATCATCAAGGCGCCTTTGCCCCAGGCGCTGGAGCAGGCGGGGCTGCCCGCCGACCTAGCGGAACCCTACAACACCGGCAGTGGCGCCGCGGCGGTTTCAGACCTGACACTGGAACAGGCGATTGGCGTGCAGGTGCGCCAGTTGCGCCGGCGCGTGGGCATTACTGTGTCCGAACTGGCGGCTGCCGCGGGGCTTTCCGGCGGCATGCTCTCAAAGATTGAAAACGGGCAGATCTCGCCCTCGCTTGCTTCCCTGCAATCGCTGGCGGGCGCCCTCAACGTGCCGATCACCACCTTCTTCTCCACCTTCGAGGAGAAGCGCGATTGTTCCTTCGTGAAATCGGGCACTGGCGTGGTTATCGAGCGCCGCGGCACTAAGGCCGGGCATCAATATTCCCTGCTTGGCCACGCGCTGGGCGGCAATGTGGTGGTGGAACCCTATCTCATCACGCTCAGCAAGGATGCGGTTGCCTATCCCGCCTTTCAGCACGAGGGCACGGAATTCATCTACATGCTCACCGGCGAGGTTCTCTACCGCCATGGCGACCAGTCTTACCATCTTGCCCCCGGGGATGCGTTGCTGTTTGATTCCGCCGCTCCGCACGGCCCGGAGAAGCTGTTGGTCAAGCCGATGACCTATCTTTCCATCATTACCTACGCCCGCGAGCCGAGCTGAATTCATGGCGGTTTTGTTTGAGCGCCTGCGCGATGGCGCGGGCACGGCGTGGCATGAATATGTGCGCCATCCGTTTGTCGAGGCGTTGGCGGATGGTACGCTAAGCCGCCCGGCTTTCCGGAACTTCCTTGTCCAGGACTATTTGTTTCTCATCCAGTATGCCCGCGCCTATGCGCTGCTCGCCTATAAGCTGGAGGAGCTGCCGGATATTCAGGCGGCGCTGGAAACCGCGAAGGCGCTGATTGAGACCGAGATGCCCCTGCATGTGGCCTATTGCGCCGGCTGGGGCATTTCCGAACCTGAGATGCGCGCGGCACCGCCATCGCTCGAAATGGTGGCCTATACGCGTTATGTGATCGAGGTTGGCTTTACCGGCGATGCGTTGGATCTGCTGGCGGCTCTGGCGCCCTGCATCGCGGGCTATGCCGAAATCGGCGCCTGGGCGGCGGCGAAAGCGGGTCCGGCCAATCCATATAAAGACTGGATCGATACATATACCGGCGAGGACTACCTTAAATCGGTCGGCGCTTCGTTGGCGATGATCGACCGGGTCGGTGCGGTTTCCGGTGCCGAGGCGAGATGGCAGCGGTTGCAGGCCATCTTCACCCAGGCAACAAAACTGGAAGCCGCGTTCTGGAACACTGGCTGGGTGCTGCAAGCCTAACCCGCGCCGATCAGTACCCCGGTTGCGAAAACCAGCGCGCCGCCCAGCGCCACTTGCAGCGTGGCGCGCAGGGGGGAAGTGTCCATGAAACGCCAGCGGATCCAGGAGATCGTGGACAATTCCACAATCACGACGATGATGGCGACGATGAGTGCCACATGCAGGCTGGGGATAAGGAAGGGCAAGGTATGGCCGAGCCCGCCCAAAGTGGTCATCAGTCCGGTGACGACGCCACGCACATAAGGTGTGCCGCGCCCGGTGAGGGAGCCGTCGTCGGAGAGTGCTTCCGCGAAGCCCATGGAAATGCCCGCCCCCAGAGAGGCCGCCGCTCCCACCAGGAAGGTGGAGAACGTGTTGCCGGTTGAGAAGGCAGCGGCAAAAATGGGCGCCAGGGTCGAGACCGAGCCATCCATGAGTCCGACCAGGCTGGGCTGGATATATTGCAGCACGAACTGCCGTTTGGCGTGCTGGTCTTCCAGGGAGCGTACATCCGCCGGCAGGTTTTGCTCGGACAGCACATCCGCCCGATGTTCATGCGCGGCTTCAGCCTCGGCCAGGTCGCCCAGCAGCTTGCGGATGGAAACATCGCTGGTCCGCTCCGCGGCGTTGCGATAGAAGCGCTGGGTTTCCTGCTCCATGCTTTCCGCCAGCTTGCGCACGTCGTCGATGTTCGGCTTCGGAAATTGCCAGACGGAAGGGCGGTTGATGAAGCCGCGCACATCCTGCCGGCGGATCAGCGGAATATGCTCCCCGAATTTTTCCCGGTAGAGTTCCAGCAATTCCCGCCGGTGCTCGTTTTCCTCCGCCGCCATTTCCGAGAAAACCTTGGCCGTGCCGGGGTAGTCGTCACGCAGGCGTTCGGCGATGTCGAGATAGATGCGGCCGTCTTCTTCCTCATTGCCGATGGCAAGAGCCAGGATCTCACGCTCCGAGAGCTGGGAAAAATCGCGCATGCGGATACTCCGGTTTGGGCCGTTCATCTGGCGCGGCGCGCGCCTCGCGTCAAGGATTATAAGGGATTGAGAATGAATGGCTATTGCACCGGCTGCGGCAAGGTGGCTTTCCCGCGGCGCGTTGCCGCCCTTGGCAAAGCCTGTAGTATGGCAGGGGAAACAGCGGGATAGAGCGGCTTGGCGATGAAAGAAGGTCTCTGCCCTTGCGGCAGCTTGTTGCGGGCGGCGCGGTGCTGCGCCGCGGATCAGGCGCAATGGCCAAGCCAGGAGGCCGCCGCCCTGCTGGACGACAAGGCCGCCGAGGCGACGAAGCTTTTCAACGAAAAGAAGCATGGCGAGGCCGAGACGCTGGCATTGACGATCCTGGATGCGGTGCCGAACCAGCGCGCCGCCCTGAGGGTTCTGTTTGAAATCCGCAATGCCCAGAAGCGCATCAAGGCGGCGGATGCACTGGGCATCCGGCTGGCCGGGTTGCCGGGCACTGCGGCATTGCGGGCGCTGGCGAATGGGCAATTCGCGCAATATCTCGTGGCGCAGGGGCGCCATACGGAGGCGCTGCCCTTTGCCGCGGCGGCGGTGAAGGCAGCACCCAGGGCGGCGCAGGGGCATCATGTTTTGGGCGTGGTGTTTACCGAAACCGGCGCGGTGCTGGCGGGTGAACGGCATTACCGGCAGGCGCTGGCCCTGCTGCGGCGCGAGGATGGCATGGTGCTTGGCAATCTTGCCTGGAACCTGAAATTGCAAGGTCGCCTCTCCGAGGCCGAGGCGCTTTATGCGCGCGCATTGGCGTTGCGGCCGGATAATACGCGCGGTACCGGCGGGCTGGCGCAGGTGCTTTTCATCAAAGGCGAGCGCGGCCGCGCGGATGCGCTGCTGGATGAGGCCCTAACCCGTTGGCCGCAGGACCGCATGCTGCGGTTGTTGAAGGTGATGGCGGACCTTGCCTGCCAGCGCCCGGGGGAGGCGCTTGAGCGGCTTGGCCCGCCGGAAGCCCAGATGCCGCCGGAATTGCTGGCGCGGGGCCGGGCCTTCATGCAGCTTGGCCAGATGCAGGAGGCGATCAGCGCCATTGCCACCGCGCGCACAATTCAGCGCGAACGTACCGGCCACACCTATCAGCCGGAGGCGCTGCTCGGCCAATCGGAACGGGACAAGGCTTATTTCACCGGCGATCGTCTGCGTCCCTTGCCGCGCGCGGCGGCGGGCGGGTTCACGCCGGTTTTTCTGCTCGGTTTCCCCCGTGCGGGCAGTAGCCTGCTGGAGCAATTGCTGGCGCAGATACCCGGCTTCGCCCCCGGCGACGAAGCAGCACCCGTGGCGGCGCTGGCGAAAGCGGCGCCCGGGCTGCTGGGCGGCGATTATCCTGAGTGTCTGGACGAGATGCTGGTAGGTGAGGCGGCGTACGCGCCGGACCGCTTGCGGGAGATGTATGAGACGCCGCGCCGCGCCATGGGCTTGGTACGGCCGGAGGTGCGGTTCATCACCGACCGCGCAAGCTCCAATATTTGGCATCTCGGGCTCATCAAGCTGCTCTATCCCGAAGCGCCGGTCATTCACGTCCTGCGGCATCCTTATGACCTCGTGCTCTCCAACATCGTGCAGGATCGTAAGCTGGAAGGTAACGCGCAGGCGGGTCTGCCTGGGTTGGCACGGTATTTCGCGTTGCAGGCCGAGATGATCCGGCATTATCGCGGACAGCTGACCCTGCGCTATCTGCCTGTGCGTTATGAGGATCTGGTGGCAGACCCGGAGGCGGCGGTACGGCGGGTGCTGGCGTTTATCGGCGTGGAGGTGGCACTGCCACCGGATTTCCCGGCCAATGCCACACGGGTGGCCGAGCCTTTGCCCGCGCATTTTGCCGGGCGGGAGGCGGTGCATGCCCGTGCGGCCTGGCGGTTCAAACCCTACCGCGCCGCGCTGCCAAACTTGTTCACGGAGGTGGCGCCGCTTCTGGACCCCTGGGTGCGCGAACTTGGCTATGAGGAACAGGGCGCATGAGCGGGACCGCACATCCCGGCAAGGTGGTGATGCCCCTGGCCGAGGCGCTGGAAAAACTCGCCAAGCTGGAGCAGGCGAACAAGCTGGATGAGGCGGATGATCTGGCCACGCGGATGCTGGCGGCGATGCCGGAGCATCCGCATATTCTGCAACTGGCGGGCATCGTCTCCTACCGCAGCGGGCGGGTGGCCGAGGCGATCGAGCGGATGGAGAAATCCGAGGCGCTGTCGCCGACAGCCGCGCTGTATCCGCGCAATATCTGTGAGGTGTATCGCGGTGCGGGCCGGCTGGATGACGCGTTGCGTGCCGGGCAGCGGGCAACGCAGTTGGCGCCGGCGGATGCGCGTTCGCATTTCAATCTCGCGCTGATCCATTACGAGCGGCTGGAACTGGACGACGCCGTGCGCGTGGCGGATCAGGCGATCGCGCTCGACCCCGACTTCGCCGAGGCGCATTTCGAGAAAGTCGAGGCGCTGCTGCTGTCGGGAAGGCTGCGGGAAGGCTGGGAAAGCTATGAATGGCGCTTCAAGCTGAAACAGGCTGAAGGCATGTTGCCCAAAACCGAGAAGCCGCAATGGGACGGGCAGGCGATGGAGCCGGGCAAGCTGCTGATCATCGGTGACCAGGGGTTTGGCGACTGCATCCAGTTCGCGCGGTTTATTCCCTGGGCGGCATTGCTGGCGCCGCAGCCGGTTGTGGCCTGCTCGGGGGAGCTGCTGCCGTTGCTCAGCCAGATCCCTGGTATCGGCAAGATTGTTACGCGTTGGGACGATGCGGCGGGGTATGAGGCGTATATCCCGCTCTCCGGCCTGCCGCGCCTGGCGGGCGCAACCGTGGAGAACATTCCCCCCTCTGGCTATCTTTCGCCAAAGCCGGAGCTGGTGGCGCAATGGGGTGAAAAGCTGGAACGCCTGGCGCCCAGGGGCAAAAAGCGCGTCGCGCTGGTTTGGGCTGGGCGGCCAACCCATAAGAATGACAAGAAGCGCAGCCTGAAGCTTTCGCAATTCGCGCCGCTTTTCACGCGGGACGATGTGGTGGTGCTCACCGTGCAGAAGGGCGACCAGATCGCCCAGGCGGGCGGCTATTACGGCCATGCGCCGTTGGTGAATCTTGGGCCGGAGATCGAGGATTTTCTCGACACGATGGCGATTCTGAAACATGTGGACAGGCTGGTGACGATCGACACATCCGTCGCGCATGTGGCGGGGGCGAGCAATGTGCCCACCTCCATCGTGCTGCCTTATGCGCCCGACTGGCGCTGGCTGCTGAGCCGGGAGGATACGCCATGGTATCCGTCCCTGCGGCTGTATCGCCAGACCACACCATATCGCTGGGATGATGTGATCCAGCGCGTGGCGGCGGATTTATAGGCGGCTGGCGTTATCAGTAAATTCCCCGTTTGCGTTCTTGCCTTGATTACTTCTTGCCCGCCCTGTCTGAGAGGATCGTCACGAGCAGCAGCGTGAGGAGAATCAAAACCCAATCCGTCGCATGCTGAGACAATGGAACCATGTGCCAGATGGTTGGCGGGGAGGACGTGGTGCACGCGGCGGCTTCGACCTGCGATGTGATGGTTGTGCAAACCGGAGCGGTCATGCTGGCTCTCCTGGTGGCGCCTTATCTATACCTTTAGCTCAAATTCCCGGTGAGGACTGGCTTATTCTCTCCCGAGATCTTCTGAAGGTTCCCAATGCCGGAGGTTATGAGCACCACCGTCCCGGGAGAAACGGCCCGGAACAGATGGATCATGGCCCCGGGCGCAATTTGCACACAGCCGGATGAGGCGGGTTGGCCGAGACCCCCCAGATTGGCGGTGCCGTGAATATATATGTGACGGTGAAGCGTATCCACATCCCCGCCTTCGTTCCAGCCTGGCTCTAACCCTTCCAGCGTCAGAATCCGGGTGGTGATTTCGGCGCTGGCAGCGAGGTCGTGTGTGGCCAGTGCCGGGGCGGTCACACCTCCTGTCGGGCCATGGCGGTCCAGCACCGCGAATTCGGGCAGGCCGGCGCCAATTTTTCGAACGACCTGGAATGCGCCCAGAGGTGTTTGAAAACTGTCTGTAAGCTCGCCGGTGCCGCGCAACGCGGTAGAGACAGGCCATGTATCAGCCAGATCGCCATTCCTGAACAAATAGAGTTGCTGTTTCGCCACATCCACGACGACAAAAACATTGCAGCCCACTTTGTCATAAAGCGACGCGAGATAATGCCAGTCTTCCACGAAAAAGTCTTGCGCGGCGGGCGACAAGGGCGCTTGAGAGGGCGCCGCGCGTAAAGGCGCGGCAATAGCCAGGAAGCCCAGTGCGGTCAGAAAACCGCGAATGCGCAACGCGGAAGCCATGCGGGAGATTTAGGACGGCAACTGGCTGGCACAAGGTTGCGCCCGGGCGAGCGCAAGCCGGATGAAGGCGAATTAACCACTTTTGCGCCGCAAGAGCCAGTTCGCGCCGGAGCCCAGTGCCATCAACCCGGATGTCACCAAAAACACAGCCGGCATGCCGATATGCCCGCCAACAAACCCGCCTC
>JAGWOU010000436.1 GCA_028870815.1 Rhodospirillales bacterium
AGGCCGAAGCAAAGGGGCCGAGATAGAAATTCGCCTTCTCCTGCGCACCGCGATGTTTTCCGATGCGCGGGAACTCCTGCTTCGCGGTCAGCACCAGCCAGGGATAGGATTTATCATCCCGCAGCAGAATATTGTAACGCGGCTTCAGGCGCTTGATGAGGTTTGCCTCAAGCAGCAGCGCTTCCGCTTCCGTGTGGGTGGTGACGATTTCCATGGCGGCCGTGTCCGCCACCATACGCCGTAACCGCTCCGGCAGGCGATTGATCTGTGCGTAGGATGTCACGCGCTTTTTGAGGTTGCGCGCCTTGCCGACATAAAGCGCATCGCCCTTTTCATCCAGCATCCGGTACACGCCAGGGTTGCCAGGCATGGTCTCCAACGCGGTCTCGATAGCGGCGACTCCGATTGCCCTCGAATTCAACTTATCCCCTCCAACCTGTGGATAAGTTTGTGGATTCAATGTGTTTGGCTGCTGAACATCTCGGTCTGGCATTTTTCGCCCAAATCCACCGCGGCATCCGATTATTTTCAGTTAACATATTGAATTTAAACAATACTATTATTAACTTCCCGCAATCTAATCATCATCACTCCACGCCAAAACCCCTTGATCCTACTCAATTCAGCATCGTGGAAAACTAAATATTCCGGCGTTCGATCTCCACACCCACGCTGGCGGCGTCCGTGTATACATCCAGTTTTTCAACCATCACCCGCGCCACTCTTACGCGAGTATCGCTCAGACAAGCCTCGGCCACACGCTCGGCCAATGTTTCCGCAAGCTGCACATGCCCGGCCGCGACAATCTCGCGTACCGCGGTAACGATCGTGTCGTAATCCACCACCCGGCCAAGATCGTCCGCACCCACGGCGGCACGGGAGAGGTTAGTGGCTCCGTCATCCTCCACCGCCAGGTCCAAATTCACCCGCACGCGCTGGGTGCGGCCGTGCTCATGCGCGTAAACGCCAATTCGCGCGTCCAGAATCAGGTCGCGGATAAACATGCGTCTTGTGGCACGCGCGGCTTCGGCAAGGCGGAAATGATCCATGGGCATATTTTGCGCCGCACGCGGCCTGATGGCAATAAACCGGGGTTTCTCCCCGGCATGGGTTGCATTAGCGTCACGGTATGAAACGCTTTTTGATGCTGCTCGCCCTGCCGGTGCTGCTTGGGGCGGCGGCTCCGTCCCCCGTGCCGGCGCCCTCACCGGCCAATGTGCACGCCTCGCATGCCTGGATGCGCTATCTGCTGCCCAACTTGCCCGCCGCCGGCTATATGACGCTGACGAATACCGGCGACCTCACCACCAAGCTGGTGAAGGCCAGTTCCCCCGCCTGCGGCTCCCTCATGTTGCATGAGAGCATGAATGACGGCGGCACGGCGATGATGATGATGGTGAAAAGCATCTCTATCCCCGCCCATGGGCAGGCGCGCTTCCAGGAAGGCGGCTACCATCTGATGTGCATGCAGCCGAAGATGAAGCCGGGCAGCAAGATCGGCATGACCCTAACCTTTGCCGATGGCGACAATCTGTTGTTGCTGGTGCCGGTTTACGGCCCAGTCGGCCCGCCCGCGCGATGAGGCCCTGGGGCTATGCACCATCGCTGTTGCTGTTGCTGGCCGCCGGCGCGCCCGCGGGCAAGCAGATCGTTTTGCACGGCAACGATAACGGCGCCATGCCCTGCGCCGCCTGCCATGGGATAAACGGCCAAGGCAATGCCGCCATCGGCGCGCCCGCGCTGGCGGGCATGCCGGCGCCCTCTATCGTCTCGACGCTCAACACCCTCGCCGCACGCCCCAGCGCCACGGCGCCTATGCCGTCCATCGCTGCCGCGCTAACCCCGCGCGAGCGCCGGGACGTGGCGGCCTATTTTTCCTCTCTGCCAAAACCGGCATCCTGAAGGTTGGCAGCAAGGCGGCAAGGTAATAAGGGAT
>JAGWOU010000437.1 GCA_028870815.1 Rhodospirillales bacterium
ACATCCTTACCATCACGCTTTATCCTCCGCGAAAAAATGGGGCGGCACGGCGGAAGATTTTTTGAGCCTGCATTCTTGGTTTGATGAGAGCAAGATGATCTCATCGGATTTTCGGCACCGGGCACTTCGCCATCATGCCGAGGGCATTTTTATGGCGGAGAGATTTTTCGGCCATGTCATGACGATCTCGACGGGGCGCGTCGTCCCTGTGCGCCTGATCGGCGAGCAGCACGTTCGTGAAGACCTCGGCTTCATACCAAGCTTCGCGGATTGGATCAAAGCCATCCGGCCCGAACCCTGGATGGGCCGGGCCACCGCGCTACACAAGCTGCTTGATCCTTTTGAAGTCGATGCTGCCTGAGCAACGGCTTTCACCATCCATCTCTTTCAACCCAGAACCCGGCCCCGTGCCGGGTTTTACATTTTCGGAGGCTGACATGGCGGATTATTTTTCACCGACCGTGATCCCGGAGATCATCCCGAACGCGGACATGACGAAGCTGGAGTTGTTGTTGCTCTCGCATATGTTCGATGCGGACTCGGATGGCGACGGAACCTATTTCCATTCCTGGCAGGGACCATCGGATCTGATCTTGGTCGATCGCGCCGAACTCAGCGCGGCGCTGCACGCGGCCCACGGCAGAGCCAGCCAGGTGCGTGGTTATGTGGAGGAGAAGCTCAAGGCCGCCACATCGGATGATACATCCGTTGAACTGGATATGAGCGGCGTGTCGTGGGAGGTGATTCTTCAGGACATCGTGCGGCGCTCCACCAAGCTGCGCTATATCACCGTAACGACGGCGTTCACCTGTTCAAAGATGCGCGCCGACGGGTTTGGCGGCATGGCGCTGTTCATCACCTCCGATGCCATCAAAGCCTGCTCGACCACGGAGTTTCTGTCGGATTGTCTTGCCGACATCGCCGGGCAGGAGGGCGGGTAGAAGGATGCCCGGTACGATCCACGAACAACCGTGACCAATGTGGATGGGCCGGACCCGGCAGCGGGACGGCCCATTTTGCGTGGAACGGTGTTCTGCAGGCGCCGAAGGGACGGAATGTCCGCAGCCTCGCGGGAAACCGATGCCAATGGCCACTTGCTGCCCGTGCCGGTGAAACACAGTGGGCGCACTTCCGATTCGGAAGTAGCGCGTGGGCAGGGCGGGGCGATAGGCTGTGCTGTTCGATCCAACACCGAGGACAGGCCGGATTTGCGGCAATCTGTAGCGATGGAGGGGCAACGATGCCCAAGCCTGATTTTTCCATGCCGGTGGCCGAGCTGGCACAGATGCTGGCGCGGCAGGCCGAGGCGGTGTGCCGGTATTATCTGCCCGCCGGGCGGCGCGAGGGGCGTTATTGGCTGGTGGGGGATGTTCATAACACGCCGGGGCGGTCCTTATTTGTCCGCCTGACGGGCGGCGGCACGGGCAAGGGGGCGGCGGGACGCTGGCAGGACGCCGCCGAGGGTACGCATGGCGATTTACTGGATTTGATCCGCGAATGTCTCGGCCTGACAGAATTCCGGGATGTGGCCGAGGAGGCGCGGCGGTTTTTGGGACTGGCAGGAGGTGACCATGCTGCACCCTGCGAACGCCGCCGTCCTTTGGGCTATTTGCCCAGTTTACCGGATGCTTGTGCTGTTCCCGAGCCCCAGGCGGATGATGGCTGTGATCCCGCCCCTGATGCCGCCCAGGCCCAACGCGCCGCCAGGCGGTTGTTCGGTATGGCGCAGCCCCTCCCGGGCACGCTTGGCGAGACCTATTTGCATCGGCGCGGCATTGCGGCAGCGGCGCTGACCGGAATCGACGCCTTGCGGTTCCATCCGCGCTGCTACTACCGCGCGACACCCGATGCACAGCCGGAACCCTGGCCCGCATTGCTCGCGGCGGTCACGGACCTCGATGGCGCAATCTCCGGCATCCAGCG
>JAGWOU010000438.1 GCA_028870815.1 Rhodospirillales bacterium
CGCGCTGATAACCGGCGGCAGCGGCACGATTGGCGCGGCGATTGCCCGAAACCTCGCGACGACAGGGCATTACGTGTATCTGCACGCCAACACGAAAATTGAAAAAGCCGAGGATTTGGCTAAAAGTCTTTTAGATGATGGCCTGTGCGCCGAGGCTGTGAGGTTTGACATAACCAACCCTGACGAAACCCGCGTGGCGCTGGAGACAATACTCGTTGCCGGGCCGATCCAGATACTCGTGAACAACGCCGGCATTCATGATGACGCGGTGATGCCCGGCATGCGGCCTGAACAATGGGCGCGGGTGATCGATGTTTCACTGAACGGCTTCTTCAATGTCACCCAGCCTTTGCTGCTGCCAATGATCCGCACGCGCTGGGGACGGATTGTGAATATATCATCCATCGCGGCGGTGATGGGCAATCGGGGCCAGGCAAATTACGCTGCCGCCAAAGCCGGGCTGCATGGCGCCACACGCACGCTATGCCTGGAACTTGCCAGCCGGGGCATCACGGTGAACACAGTGGCCCCCGGCATCATCGCCTCGCCCGCAACGGCTGAATTATTCCCGAAAGAAATTCTGACGAAGATGGTGCCTATGCAACGCGCCGGCACGCCGGAGGAAGTGGCGGAACTGGTCGGGTTTCTAGCCTCGGAAAAGGCAGCATATATTTCAGGCCAGTTGCTCAACATCAATGGCGGGATGGCCTGAGCCAACGCCCCGCCCAGGCCGCGAACAACCGCGCATACATGGCCGCGAGCCGGAGATTGTCTCGCCCGTAGTGGAAATGCGAGATACCACCATCTGATTTTGGAAAATAGCAGACAGGCGCGGGCTGGTTGACCACCGTCACCCCGGCCCAGGCCAGACGCACCACCGCCTCGGCATCGAAGTCGTAGCCGCGCATATGGCCGCTGGCCGCCATAATCCGCAGCAAAGGTGCGACGGGGTAAACCCGAAAACCGAACAAAGCATCCTTGATATCAGCGCCGGTGAGACAGCGAACGAACAGATTGGAAATCTTGCGGCCCCAAATCCTGATCCGCGGCGCGTTAGCGGCAAAGCGCGGCACGCCCAGGACCATCGCTTCCGGATACGCCTTGGACAGCGCCATAAAATGCTGGATCTCCTGTGCCGGATGCTGCCCGTCGGCGTCCATCACCAGCACATGAGTAAAGCCTGCTGCCGCTGCCTTATGCAGCCCCTCCAGTACCGCTTCACCCTTGCCGCCATTACGTGCGCGCTTGAGAATTCGAAAGCCTGTGACTTCCTCTAGATTGTTGGCCGAGCCATCGGTGCTGCCATCCACCACCAGCCAGACATGCGGCCACGCCGCGCAGGCCGCAGCCACCGTTTCTTGCAGTTTTGGCCCGCTATTATAACTGGGGATCAACACCAGCCGGGTGGTAGCCGCGTGGTTCAGCTACCCACCGCCGCGCGCGTGCCGCCAACATTCCGGCGCGGGTCCTTTGAAAACCGGAAGCGCAAATGCGACAGCTTGGTAACGTAATAGATCATCCGGAAGATGTAGAGCCTGCCTTGCACTTTCCAGCCATCGAAAATGCCGCCCGCGAGCAGGGCCAGCACAGCTTCCTCCACCCGGAACATGTTGCGCGGTGACATGAAAAGATTACGCATCGCCGGTTCGCGGATACGGTAGATGAACCAGGTGAAGGCCGCCGCCGCCTTTTGCGTGCGCGCCTCGTACCGTTTTAGCAGTTTCGCGGCTTGGGCTGGCTTGGCGATACAACCTTGCACCGCCTCCGCCGCCCAGAAGCCCGAAAGCATTGCGAGATATACCCCCGTTGAGAAAACAGGGTCGATAAACGCCGTCGCGTCCCCCGCGAGCAGAAAACGCTCGCCGGTTTGGCGCTTGGCGAAATAAGAGTAATTGCCTGTCGCGGTGACGTTGCCCTG
>JAGWOU010000439.1 GCA_028870815.1 Rhodospirillales bacterium
TCAAACAAGCTGGGCATAATGAGAGTCCTTTTGGGTAAGAATTTTACAAAAAACAGAGGTGATTGGTGGGAGGGTGGGAGATTTCTTCCCGCTCATAATTGGTCCTTCAATTTGGCAAGGAATTGGGTAATGGCGGCTTCATCCCGTTGGTAGAAAATCCATTGGCCAACCTTTTTGGACGTAATCAGGCCGGCCTGGTGCAGTACGGCCAAGTGGCCGGACACGGTGGATTGGGAGAGGTCGCAGTTGGATTCGATTTTATTGGCGCAGACGCCCCATTCATAAGGGTGTTCCTGGCCGGGGTAACTTTCCGCCGGGGTGCTCAGGCCGTGCAGAATCTTCAGCCGTACCGGGTTGGCAAGGGCTTTCAGAACTTCATCGATACCAGCCGAAGGATGAGAAGACTTCGTCATTGGCCGATATTTAAATCGGGTAAATCCGATTTAAAGGGGTCATAATGGAATTTTGCCAAGTCCGCCCGGACGGTCGAGGATATAAGTGGGGAACGCTGTGCCGCTGATTTTGCCGCGCAGATTGGCCAGGATTTCACGCCCGCGCGCAGGTTGTACATGGAACCGGGCCGTGCCGGGGGCGGGGTCGAGCTGGTGTAGGTAGTAAGGTTTCACTCGTGCGCGGAGCATGGCGTGGAAGAGGTCCGCCAGCGCGTCCTCCGAGTCGTTCACGCCCGCCAGCAATACAGTTTGGCCAAGAAGCGGGATGCCGAGCCGGGAGATGCTGCGCAGAGCCGCGTTCGCGGAGGGAGAGAATTCCCGCTCATGGTTGGCGTGGACGGCAAGGTAGAGCGGCTTTTGCGTATCCAGCGCGGCGAGCAGCGACTGGTTGATGAGGCTGGGGTCTGCCACGGGCACGCGGCTGTGGATGCGCAGCAGCTCGACATGGGGGATGGCATCCAGACGGCGCAGGATTTCGCCCAGGCGGCGCGGCGAGAGGATCAGCGGGTCGCCGCCAGTGAGAATAACCTCGCGGATGGCGGGGCGGGCGGAGATATAGGCGTAGGCTGCCTCAAGCTGGTCCTGGGTGAGCAGGCCGCCATCCGGCCCGACTTGCTCGCGCCGGAAGCAGAAGCGGCAATAGACGGGGCAGGCGAGAAGCGGCTTCAGAAGGGCGCGGTCCGTGTAGCGGTGGACGATGCCGGGGAGGGGGGAGAGAGCCTCATCCGCGATCGGGTCGGCATCCTCATGTGGGGCGGTGATGAGTTCCGCAGGGTCGGGCAGGAATTGCAGGCCAAGAGGGTCGCCGGGGGCTTCGATCCTCGCGGCGAGAGCCGGGGGAACGGCAATGGCATAGCGGGCGGAGACAGCCTCGGCTGCTGTAAGTTTTTCGGGCGGCAACAGACCGGCTTGAACCAGTTCCTGCGGGGTGCGCAGCGTGCGTTGTTTGGGGGCGGAAATTCCGTCTGGCATCGGGAGCGTGTAAACCCGGTGCTATGAGCTCTCAACCCTGGCAGACCTTGCCTGATCGCATGGCGCTTCTGCGCCGGCGTAATTTGCTGGCCGCTGCCGTGCGAGCCTTTTTCACCGTGCGCGGTTATATGGAGGTGGAAACACCCTATGCCGTGCCGGCACCTGGTGAGGAGGTGCACCTGCGAGCCCGGCCCGCTGGTGGAGAATGGCTGAATACCTCGCCGGAATTTGCGATGAAGAAGCTGCTGGCGGGCGGCTCGGGGCCAATCTTCCAACTGGCGCGGGTATGGCGGGATGAGCCATGGTCCGACACCCATGCGCCGGAATTCACCATGCTGGAATGGTACGATCTGCATGCGGATATGGGCGCGCTGATGCGAGAGACGTTCGCGCTGCTTCAGGCCGTCTTGCCGCCGGAGGTGAGTTGCCGGGGCATCACCACTCGGTTGGGTGAGCCGGAATATTTGACCGTGGCGGAAGCCTTCGAGCGTTAT
>JAGWOU010000440.1 GCA_028870815.1 Rhodospirillales bacterium
GTCACAGAGCTTTCCCCCGATACCCAGGCTGCCTTATTGGAGTCTAATGAGACAGGAATACTGTCATTTTATAAGCATCTGGCAGAGCTTCCGGGGCCCATCATCCCGCTTCACGCCTTAACCCCCGGCGCTATTGCGGCAGGGTTTCATTACAATCCTGGCTGGTTGCTGGCCGAGCGCAGCCTATCCACGAACATCGCCGCCGCCGGCGGAAACGCGGCGCTAATGGCTAAAATTTAACACATATTGACGAACCGCCCCAAAGGGCAGAGCCTGACGCGTCACCTAACGGCAATAACCAATAAATTGTCAGGAAAACAACAGTGAGCACAATTCCTCGTTCAGGAGAAAGGCTACGGCGCGACAGCCTGGGCCTTTCACAAATCATTGCTTCCACTCTTGCCAACATCGCCCCGGCGATGAGCTTTTTCTTTGGTTTCGGTCTTATCGCCTCCGGGGCTGGTGTCGGCGCGCCGCTCACCATTCTGGTCGCCATGGTGGTCATCCTGTTCCTCACCAACACGCTGGCGCAGTTTTCCAAATACCGCCCCAGCGCCGGGTCCTTCGTCACCTTCATCGGCATGTCCTTCGGCCCGTGGGCGGGTGCAGCGGCCTCCATCTTCGTGGTGGTGGGGTATTGCATCGCGGCGTCGTCGGTGGTGGTCATCTCCGGCGGCTGGGCGGCGCAAACACTGCAAACTTTCGTGGGCATCAACATCCCCTGGCAGGCCATCAGCATCATCGCCACCGCCATCGTCGGTCTGCTGGTTTCGCGTGGCATTTCGCTTTCCACCACCTGGGCGGCGATCTTCTTCTATTTCGAGCTTGTGCTGCTGCTCATCGGCGCGGTGATCATGCTGGTGGTGAACTGGCATTCCGTTTCCGCCGCACCCTTCATGATCTCCTCCGTCACCGGCGGCTGGAAAGGCATCGGGCTTGGCTTCCCGCTCGCCATCTACCTGTTCATCGGCTGGGAAAATTCGGCGATGCTGGCTGAGGAAACCACAGATCCCCGCCGCAACGTGCCGCGCGCGCTCATCACCGGCACGCTCTCCATCGGCATCTTGTACATGTTCCTGGCCTTCGCGACGGAGACCGCTTTCCATAACGACGCCAAGGCCCTCACCGCCTCATCTCTGCCTTATGTGGATGCGTTCAAGGCTTCCGCCGCCGGGCTGCTGATCGTGGCGTATCTGGCCGGTGTCACCAGTATTTTCTCATCGCTCATCGGCCTCACCAACGCGCAGGCGCGCATTCTGTTCAGCTCCGCGCGCGAGGGTTTATTGCCGCAGTTCTTCGGCAAGATTCACCCGCAGCACCGCACCCCACATGTCGCGATGTGGACCTATATCGTCGTGGCGCTGCTGATCGTGCTGGTATTCGGCACGGTCGACAAGATCGACCCCGTCACCCTGTTTGGCGATACCGGCACGCTCGGCACCATTCCGGTGATCGTGACCTATCTGCTCACCAATCTGGCGCTGCCGGTTTATATGCTGCGCTACCATCGTGAGGATTTTAACGTCTTCACGCATTTGATCGTGCCTGTGGTCGGCACCGTGGCCATGGCCTTCCCGCTCTGGGGCCTGGTGGAGCCCGGCCAGCCTTTCCCCTTCAACCTGTACCCGAAGCTGTCGCTGGCGCTGCTGGCACTCTCGGTGGTCTATGGGCTGATACTGGCCAAATCCAAGCCGGATCTGGTGCAGCGCATCGGCTCCTATGTGGCCGACGAGGAATATTGAAAAACAGAAGGGGCGGCACCAACCGCCCCTTCAACTTCACGGCAGCATCAGCTCCTTGGCGCGGCCATGGTTTTGCAGGTGCTTCTCGATCACCTCGTCCACAGCCGCGAAACTATCCAGCCTGTACCACACGCCTTCCGGGTAAAACACCGCGCAGGGGCCAAGCTCGCAGCGG
>JAGWOU010000441.1 GCA_028870815.1 Rhodospirillales bacterium
GTATGGCAAGCCTCTTGCGCATAGGTGCAGCGCGGCGCGAAACGGCAGCCCGGCGGGCGGCTTTCGGGTTCCGGAAGATTGCCTGGAATATTCTGCAATCTTTTCTGCCCTAGCCGCGCCACCGCGCCCAGCAACGCCTCGGAATAGGGGTGGCGCGGATGGCCGAAAAACGCCGACGCCTTACCCCATTCCACCGAACGCCCAGCATAGAGCACGTGGATCGCATCCGCATGCTCCTGCACCACGGAAAGGTCATGAGTCACGAACAGCACCGCCATGTTACGATCGCGCCGCAACCGCGCGATCAACTCCATGATCTGCCGCGCAATCAGCGGGTCTAGCCCCGTCGTCGGCTCATCCGCAATCAGCAATTGCGGCGAGCACGCCAAGGCCATCGCAATCATCACGCGCTGGCGCATGCCGCCGGAGAATTGATGCGGATAATCGTCCAATCGCGTCTCTGGGCTGGGAATCCCCACCTCACCAAGCAGCTCCAGCGCCTTGGCGCGCGCCTGCGCCTTGCCGCCGCCCTGGTGCACCCGCCACGCCTCACCAATCTGCACCGCCACGGTGCGGCTTGGATTCAGCGCCGCCAGCGGATTCTGGAACACCATGCCCACGCTTCGGCCGCGCACTTCGCGCATCCGCGCCTCGCTTGCCTGCACCAGATTTTCGCCATTCAGCAGAATCTCGCCCTGGATCTTCGCACCCGGCGGCAACAACCGCATGATCGCCAGCGCCGCGATGGTCTTGCCGGAACCGCTCTCCCCCACCAACCCCAGCATCTCCCCCGGCGCGATGGTCAAGTTGAAATCATCCAGAATCGCCACATCCTGGCCACTGCGCTTCAACGTTACTGAGGCCCCTTTAATTTCCAACACCGCGCTCATCGTGCATTCCCCCATAGGCGCAACAACCCCTGCCCGGTGAGTGAAGCCGCGAGTAGCGAACCGAATACCAATAACCCCGGCGGCAGAATCAGCCACCACGGATTTAGCGCGGCGATATCCAGGGCACTTTGCAATAAGCTGCCCCAGCTTTCCTGCGGCGGTTGCACGCCCAGGCCGAGGAAGGACAGCGCCGAGATCGTCAAAATCGAATCGCCGATCATGAACGTGCCATTCACCACTAGGATCGGCGCGATCACACGGATCAGATGCACGCGTGCCAAATAGAGCCGCGACGCACCTGATTGCTCCGCCGCCAGAATGAAGTCTCGGCCGCGCTGGGCCAGCACCTCATTGCGCACCAGCCGCGCCAGGCTTGGCCAGGAAATGAAACCAAGCAGCAAAATCAAGTTGAAATTGGATTGCGGCACCAACGCCGCGAAGAACAACAGCACGATCAAACTTGGCAACGCCAGGAACACGTCCAGCAGCCGCATCAACACTTTATCAAGCCAGGATGGGCCAAGCCCAGAGACGAAACCGTAGGCCACGCCAACGGCAAAGGCCAGTACCGCCGCCGGCAACGCCACCACCAGTGTGGCGAACCCGCCGGAGAGCAACAAGGCCAACGCATCGCGCCCCAACTCATCAGTACCAAATGGAAACGCGGCACTGGGCGGCTGCAACGCCGCTGCTGGGTGAATGGTATAGGGGTTCACCGTGTAAATGAACGGTGCGATGAAGCCCGAAAACAGAATCAACGCGGCCAGCGCCAACCCCACCACCAAAGTAAATCCGCCGGAAAACCGGCTGCCCACCGCACGGGTTGGGCTCACAAGCATCGCCTCACTCATAGCTCGCCCTCGGGTCAAGAAGTCCATTCACAAGGTCGGCGAGCAAATTTCCAATCACGGTCAACACACCTATGACGAGTACAATTGCAATAAGAATCGGATAATCCTGGGAAAGCGCGGACCGCCACATCAGCCAGCCCAGGCCGGGATAGTTGAAAACGGAT
>JAGWOU010000032.1 GCA_028870815.1 Rhodospirillales bacterium
GAGCCCCCCTCATCGTCTGGCGTTTCCGCCGCCCCCTATCCCGCTAAAGATTCTTGGAGAATTTTCCATGCTTCGCACTCATCCGCTGCTGGAGGGGCGCCCCGCCGCTCCCGCCTTCATGCTCGCTATGTTCATCGGTTTTGCATCATTCATGGCAGTGACAGTGATCCTGTTTCAGATACTGCCACCATCGGGCTGGTTCGACGATCATCCTTTCCCGGCCACACTCGACTGGCTGCTGCCGTATTTTTCCGGCCAATGGCAATCTGCTCTGACCAGCACCATGGGGCTGAATCCATTTGTCCGGTTGCCTTGGATGGTGCAGACGGCTTTCGGTCAGACCTTTAAATCATTTGATCTCACGACAGCCTGCACCTGGCGTTTTGCCGCCGCTCTGGCAACAGCGGGCATCGCCGGCTTTGCGTCTGGGCTGTCTCTGTATCTCGCTACGGAATCCACCGATGGTGTGAGACATCTCTCCGGACGCCGTCTGTGGCGGGGATATGGCGCCATCGTCCAGGCACGACGGGCGCTTCGCAAAACCATCGCCATGTCAGGGCCTGGGATTTCCATCGCGCCAGGATTGACCATCAGCCGCGTCCAGGAAGTGCAACATTTTGGCATCTTCGGCACGCCGGGCGCGGGCAAATCGCTGATCATGCATTATCTGATCGAGCAACTTCTGGCGCGCGGGGACCGCATCATCCTCAACGACACCAAGGGCGATGTCACGGCTTGCCTGCCAAGCTCGGATTTTGTTCTGCTCGCGCCCCAGGATCAGCGCGGCATTGCCTGGGATGTGGCCCAGGATATCGTCACCGCCCAGGATGCGCGGGAACTGGCAGTCCGGCTGATTACCGCCAGCCATGATCCGATGTGGTCCTCGGCGGCCAGGGAAATCCTTTGTGGCATCATCATCCATCTGCAACGCGGCAGGCCGGGCGCCTGGACCTGGCAGGATTTGTTCGATGTGGCCTTCCTGCCCGCCGCGCAACTGCTCTCTTTACTGGAAATTTCCTACCCGCCTGCCGCCCGTTTCATCGAACTCACCCCGGAGGGGCATCCCACGAAAACCTCGTTCGGCATCCTGGTAAACACCTGGGCGGAACTCGTCGGGATTGTCCGGCCTTTGGCCGATGCCTGGGGGCAATGCCCGCCTACGGAACGTCTGTCTTTGCGCCGCTGGCTACTCGATGAATCGCCGCACCAGCCCCGAATTCTCGTGTTGCAGCGGGCGCCGCGCTATCCGGCGCTCTCGGCGGCCTGGATCGGGGCAGCCATCGAATGTCTCGCCGCCACCGCCGCCAGCCCGGAATTGCCTGATTCCCGGCAACGCCGCATCTGGCTGATGCTGGACGAGTTCCCGCAACTCGGCAAATTATCCGCCTTCCGCCAGATGCTGGAGGTAGGGCGCTCCAAGGGCATCGCCTGCGTGCTGGCCATGCAGGACATCCAGCAATTGATCGCCCTCTACGGCGATGCCGAGGCCAAGACCATCCTCACGCTGCTGGGGCAGAAAATCATCGGCCGGATGCCCGCGGGTCCTTCCGCCACCATGATCAGCGAGGAGCTGATCGGCAAACGAGACGTGGCCTGGAAAGAAGCCTCGATCTCTTCCAGCAATGGCAAAACAACTCGTTCCTGGCAGACGCAGCGCGCCACGCTTCCCACCGTGCCGGTGGAGCAGTTGGAGCGCCGCCTGCGTGTCGACCGCATGGGCGTGCGCGCCTTGCTTCTGGGACTGGGCGATGTCTATGAGCTGCGCTGGCCCTTGCAATTCTGGCCCCAGCGGCGCCCTGCGGCAAAGCCCTGCGAAGCGGCCTCCACGTCCAGCCCGTTCGGCGGGGACAACCGGGATAGTCCTTCTCACTCAGACAATGCCCAGCCTGCTGGCGGGCAAGGCACTTCCGGTCAGACTCAGCCCCAGGCCAAGACCTGAAACCAACCGCCATGAAACGCCGCAGGCTTCTCCGCACTGGTCTTAGCCCTCCCGCCATGGCAACTTCGGAGGGTGATCCGGAATGGCGGGTGGTGGATGACCTGCCGCCCGAAATCCCGGTCACTCAACCCGAAATCGATCTGCTGGCGAGGTTTTGCCATGACATTCTCGATGCCTATCTCCGGCCTGCCCCTGCTGCAAGCGGCACCTCGCGCGGCGCTGTATCTCCGGGTCTCGACCGGACGGCAGGCGGAAAATGATCTCTCCATCCCGGACCAGAAGCGTCAGGCCGAAGCCTACTGCCAGGCCAAGGGTTGGGTGGCGGCGGAGAGTTTTGTTGAACCCGGCGCCTCCGCCACCGATGACCGCCGCCCGGAATTCCAGCGGCTGATGGAAGCGGCGGCGGCCAAGCCGCGCCGCTTTGATATTGTCGTGGTGCATTCCTTCTCCCGCTTCTTCCGTGACCATTTTGAGCTGGAATTCAATGTCCGGCGCCTAGCCAAGCAGGGCATCCGGCTGGTTTCCATCACGCAGGAACTCGGCGACGATCCCACGGCGGTGATGATGCGTCAGATCATGGCGCTGTTTGACGAGTACCAATCCAAAGAAAACGCCAAGCATACGCTGCGCGCCATGAACGAGAATGCCCGCCAGGGGTTCTGGAATGGCGCCAGACCACCTTTTGGCTACCGCACCGTTGAAGCCGAACGCCGGGGACAGAAAATCAAGAAGCGCCTGGATATTGATCCTATTCAGGCCGAGACGGTGCGGCTGATTTTTGATCTCTATCTTGAAGGAGACGGGGTATCCGGCGCTCTCGGGCTGAAGGCCATCGTCAACCGTCTCAATGCCCAGGGCTACCGTACCCAGGCCGGGTCAAAATTCTCCTGCAAATTCATCCATGAAATTCTAACCCGCCCGGCCTATATTGGCACTCATTATTTTAATGCCGTCGAAGCCAAGACTGGGCGACAAAAACCCGCCGAGGATGTGATCGCCATCACCATCCCGGCCATTATTCCGAAGGATCGGTTCGACGACGTGCAGCAACGGTTGAAACACAACGCCCCCCGCAAGACGGCACCGCGTATTGTTAACAGCCCCTGCTTGCTGACGGGGCTGGCCGTTTGCGCCACCTGCGGGGGCGGTATGACGCTCCGTACCGGCAAATACGGCCGCTACCGCTACTATACCTGTGCCACCCAGGCCCGGATGGGGAAGACCGCCTGCAAGGGGCGCAGCATCCGCATGGACCTGCTCGATTCCCTGGTCATGGAACATCTCGCCACAAGGCTGCTGACCAAGGACCGGCTTGGGGTGATCCTGGAGGCGCTACTGGCCCAATATGCCGCCAATCAGAACAACGATGCCACCCGGCAGGAGGCCCTGCGTGTCGCCGTCCGGGAGGCGGAGCAAAAGCTTCAGCGGCTTTACACCGCTATCGAGAATGGCATCGCGGATATCTCAGATCCGACGCTGAAGGAGCGTCTCGATAGCCTCAAGACTCAGCGCGATGAGGCCAAGCGGCTCTGTGAGATGGTTGAAGCCCCGGCCATGGTGGTGCCTGCCATTACTGAGGAAATGATCGAGCGCTTCGCCCATGATCTGCGGGTCAAGTTGCTCGAAGGTCCCATCGCCATGCGCAAGGCTTATTTGCAGGCCATCGTCGACCGCATTGAAGTCGATGACCAGGAAATTCGCGTTTTTGGAAGAAAAGACAGGCTGCTGAACCAGCTTATCTCAGGCCGCCCGAAACCAAGCTCAAAAGTTCTCAGTTTTGGACGGCAATGGCGTCCCCAAGGGGATTCGAACCCATGTTACCGCCGTGAGAGGGGGATAAATATCGTCCGTGTACGTACATATTTGTTCAACAAGTAACTGATAATCATAGAATAACTATCCTGTACTGTTTAATTCTGTACGGCATCGTATATGCAGTATAGAAACAACACGTTCAGATAGGGTAAACAGAAAATAATTACTAGGATGGCATAGGGCATAGGGGGCATAGGGGTATTTTGGAAAAAACGACGGTATATTCTGCAACTTTCATGACCTATGCCTATTTTGGCATAGGGGTGGCATAGGGGGGATAGGCCCTATGCCCCGCCGCGCCAGAGATGAAAGGCTTGATACCCGGACCGCCCGGCTGGCTTTGCCGGTGCGAAGAGAACCCTACTGGCGTCATTTCCAGGAAGGCCGGGCAATCGGCTACCGGCGCATATCGGGCAAGGCCGGAACATGGCTGGCGCGGTACTATGACGCCCAGGGGGAGCGCCTGCGGAAATATCAGGCTCTTGGTACCGCCGATGACTTGCTAGAAGCCGATGGCGTTGCAACCCTCACCTTCGCCCAGGCCCAGGATGCCGCGCGTGCATGGTTCCGTGAGATCACTCGCGCCGGTGGCCGGGTTATCGAATCCCCTACCCTCACCGAGATCATGGCCGACTATGTGCGCGATTATCTGGCGCGGGGCGGCAAGGCCGCTGATCGGCTAGAAAACACAATTGATGCCCATATCCTGCCCGCTCTTGGCGACCGTAAAGCCTCGGACCTAACGCACGCGGTCATTCGCCGCTGGCATCATGCGCTTGCCACTGCTCCGGCACGGGTACGCACGAAGGCTGACGCCACAAAGCGCGCCACCCGCAAGGTTGCCCCTGATGATGCCGATGGCCAGCGCGCCCGCCGCGCGACGGCAAACCGGATTCTGACCGTGCTGAAAGCCGCCTTGAACCTTGCCTTTCAGGATGGCCGCATTGCCTCGGATGAACCCTGGCGGCGCGTTAAACCCTTCCAGAACGCCGAGACGGCCCGCGTGCGGTTCCTAACCGATGACGAGGCGACGCGCCTTGTAAATGCTGCTGATCCGGGTTTCCGGCCCATGATCCAGGCGGCGCTACTGACCGGCGCGAGATGGGGCGAATTAACGCGGCTGCGCGTGGCAGACTTCAACCCGGATGCTGGAACCATCCATGTTCGGCAGAGTAAATCCGGCAAGCCGCGTCATATAACCCTGACCGACGAGGGCCGGGAGTTTTTCACCCAGCAATGTGCCGGAAAACCTGCCAAGGCGTTGCTCCTGCCCCGCCCGGACGGCGAGCAATGGGGCAAATCAGAGCAACAGCGCCCGATGCAGGCCGCCTGCGCCGCCGCGAAGATCACTCCCGCCATTGGCTTTCATATCTTGCGTCATACCCATGCCAGCCGCCTTGCGCGGGCTGGGGTTTCCCTGGCCGTAATCGCCTCGCAGCTTGGGAATGGTGAAGCCATCTGCGCCAAGCACTACGCGCACCTATCACCTGACCATGTGGCCGACGCCATCCGCGCGGGGTTTGGCAGCATGGGAATTGTGCCGGAAAGCAACGTGAAGGCGTTGCGGCGATGAAAACCGTGCCGGGCGGTACCCGGAAAAGAAAGGGCCGAGCGGCGATTGCAGCGCCACCCGGCCCCGATCCTGAAAGGATAACCCCTATGCCAGAGGTCGCGTCAATGAGTAGCACACCCCCCTTGTGGAAGCCAATTCCACTTGCCGAATTGCAGAAAATCAACCCCGAACTGGCGGAGCTGCTTTCATTGTTCCCCACAGGGACAGACCCCCGATGGGTTGCCAACCTGCCGGTCATATTGAAGCAGATGCGAAAACACCCGCGCCATATCTCGCATAGCGATGCGCATCGCAAATTGGCGACCGCCATCCGCTTGCTTGAAAAGCACCTTCCGGGCTTGATCGCTGATGCCGATGTTGATGCAGCCGATGCTCGCGCTACTGCTCGGAATACTGACAGCGCCATGTTCGCCGAGAAGGCCCGAGCGCTGCTGGCTGCGGCTGAGCCGTTCCATGGAATAACACGCCACCGGAAATCGACAGGATGGTGGCACGGGTATGCACGAATGATCGCACTTGAGGTGCGGCTTGCCTTTCAAAGCACAGGCCAAAGCGTGTCGTTTAATCATAATTCGCGCCCCCTGTTGCTGGTGCAGGAACTATTGAAGCGCGGAGGCTGCATTAACAGGGACGGCGACGGTACGGTCAGCGCGTCTGCGCTGATTGATGTTTTGCGAATGCGCGACCGCATGGGGAATTGATTTTAATTCCCCAAGTCCCGGCGACGCCGCCTCTCTGATTACTACTTCGTACAGATGAACGGAGTAGCACACATGACGCCACGATTTTTAAAAGTCTCAGAAGCCGTCACTTATAGCGGCAAATCGCGTACCGCGCTCTACATTGCCATGTCGCGCAATGAGATCACCGCTCGTAAGAGCGGAAAGATCACGCTGATCGACCGCGAAAGCCTGGACCGGCATCTAGATAACTTGCCGCGTGCGGACATTAAGATTCCTTCCGCCGCATAAAAAAACCGCCCCAGAGTTGCCCCTGAGGCGATCTTGAGAAGGTGAAAAAAGGACTGCCTGATGGTCCATCCCTTATCAAACATCGCGGGAATAAGCAAGGCAATTCTGGCAATCTTTTAGGATTTGCCAATGAAAAACCAAACTACCGTTACCTTTCAAACTGCTGATCTGAAACACATACGCAGCGCGCTTTCTGCCCGTGCTGATGCTTTGCTTGCCCGGCTGAGCAAAGACCCAGCAATTCGGGATTTTTCCAAGCGTGAGGCCGCGCGCTGCCGGAAAATGGCTGAAGCTATCGCCACGATCCTGCGGAGCATTGGGTAATGAACACGCTGCAAACTGCCATGGCCCTGGCGGAAATGGGCCGGGCTGTGTTCCCGATGACCGAGAGCAAGCGCCCCGCTTGTGAGCATGGCGTTCACGACGCCACCCGCGATCCTGAGACGTTGCGGCGCTGGTTCAGGCGCCCCGGCTTGGTTCCAGCCGTCGCCACCGGCAAGCCGAGCGGCGTTATCGTGCTCGACGTGGACGCGCAGCACGGCGGCATGGTCTGGCTAGAAAAGGCCAGAGATCGCCTGCCAGAAACTGAAGAGTATGAAACTCGTTCCGGTGGCCGTCATTTCGTGTTTCAATGGCGCGAAGGTATCTTCACAATCGCCATCAATCGCATCGGGGGCGGCGTAGAACTCCGAAGCACCGGCGCCAGCGCGATTTACTGGCCCGCCATTGGCTTCCCTCGTGTTTCCGATGCACCGCCAGCGCCGTTCCCATCATGGTTGCTGCCGCCCCCTCCAAAGCCGCGAGACCCAGCCCCGGCGCGCGTGCCGGATGATGCCAGCCTTGGCCGCTTGTTGCGATTTGCAACTGATGCCGCCGAGGGCGAGCGGAACCGCTGCCTTTTCTGGGTAGGTTGCAGGCTTGCCGAACAGGTGCAGCACGGCACACTCAGTCCCGCCTATGCCGTCGCGTTGATCGAAGCGGCTGGGGTGCAAGCTGGGTTGCCCCGCAACGAGGCCAGAGCGACCGCTCAGAGCGCCATTCAGGGAGGCCGCGCATGAATATGCAGCAATCCCCAGAGGCCGCCGCAGCCGCGCTAATAAGCCGCGCAACGCTTCCCAAACTGATTGTCGACAAGGGCGATCTGCCTGCCTCTGTCCGCGCCATTGCTGATCTGTTGTCTAAAACCGGCAAGGTTTATAATCAGGGCGGCTTCCTGGTCCGCATCCACAACGAACCGGGCGAGGCGGTGCGGGCGGTGCCGGTAACGCATCACGCGGCGACAATGTGGGCGCATGAACTTTGCCGTCCAGTAAGCCTGGATGACAAAGGCCATGAAAGACCCGTCACCTTCCCGGAGCGTGGCGCGAAGATGCTGGTGGACGCTGCAACAGATCAATTCCCACCGCTGGACGGCATCGCCACCACGCCGCTCTTGGCCGATGACGGCACAATCCGGTGCGCTGAAGGTTACGACCCGGCGACCCGGCTATATTGTGCCAGAGCGCCCCGTGTGAGCGTTCCAGAGCGCCCCAGCCGGTTAGATGCCGAGGCGGCATTGCTGAAACTCAGGGCCGTATTCGAAACCTTCCCCTACGCTGACAGCCAACGGATAACCGCTTGTGACCTTGACGTGGTGGACCTGACCCAGCCACCCGGCGAGGCAGAAAGCGCCTTCCTTGCCGCGCTATTGACCGCGATCTGCCGCCCCAGCCTGACACTGGCCCCCGGTGCAATCATCACGGCCCCGGAAATCTCAGGGGCTGGTAGCGGCAAAGGCTTGTTGATCCAGGCCATCACCGTGATTGCATATGGCCAGACCCCGCCCGCGTTTACGGCTGGCACCGAAAAAGGAGAACTTGAAAAGCGGATCGCATCTGAATTGTTGCAGTCAGGCCCAGCGTTCTTTCTCGATAACGTAAACGGAACGGCGCTCAAGAGCGATACGCTGGCCAGCGTTATCACGGAACGCCCGGCCAGGGTCCGAGTGTTTGGTGAAACCCGCATGGCCGAACTGAATAGCACCGCCTGGATTGCCATAACTGGCAACGGCTTGAGCATCTCCGAGGATCTAGCGCGGCGGTTCCTGGCCGTAGAACTGGACCCCAAATGCGATGACCCCGAGGCGCGAGACTTCCCCGAGGGGCGCGATGGTTTTCTCGCTAATATCAAGGCCCGCCGTGCCGAATTGCTCAGTGCAGCCCTGACAATCTGGCGCTGGGGCAGGCAGAACGAGATGCAGCGCGGCAAGCCCCTAGGCAGTTTCGAGACTTGGGCAAGCTGGGTGCGCGATCCGCTTATAACCCTCGGCTGTTGTGATCCGGTGGAGGCCATCGCCAAAGCCAAGGCCCGCGATCCGTTCCGGCTTCGCGTGTCCGAACTTTTCGAAGCCTGGTGGCAGGAACACCGCACCGCGCCGATTAAGATTGCTGAACTTCATGATTCCGTGCGGGCCATCGCTGATCCGCAAGGCCGAGGGCGGCAATATGTGGCGACATTCATCGGCAAATTGTCCGGCACCCGTGCCGCTGGCTTCGTGCTGACCAGGCAGGAAGCCTCGGGCAAATGGGGCAGCGCATCCTATCAACTTCGTAAAATTTCAACCTGAAAGGACTGACTATGAATCGACATTTCAACCAGAACAACGCCGCCTTTGACACGCGTTTTGCCGAGGAACAGGCCGATGCGGCAAAGTCTGCCGAGCGCGGTTTCACCGATCTGAGCAAATCGCTTCGCGGTCTGATCGACATGCAGGCGGTGGAGATCGAGCGGTTGCGTGGAATTATCGAGAAGGCCGAGAACCTGCCCGAGCGCCGCGCCGAAACTCTCACGCTGAGCAGTTATATGGGTGACAGATATGGGCGCGTGGACGTGGGTTGCCGCGCCAGCGATGGCAGCATGTGGCTGCTGCGAAATGCCGGTCATTACGATAGCGACGGCTGGGAACGGCTGCCCGATTTACCGCAGGCCGTCGATGAGATGAACGGTTCAACACCCCGCGCCCATGACGAAGGAGACGACGAATGAGCCTCAAAAATTACAGGCAAGCGCAGGATTTTTTAGAAGGCGCGCAACGCTCTGCACGGGATGCAGAACGGATGATGCAGGCCGAGCAAGAGCGGCTGGCGAACTCGGGTAAAATCTACCCGATCAAAACTGTGGAGAATGGCCACACCATCACCCGATATATTGGCGATCCCCGCGCGACCTTCGCGGCGTTCATTCAGCCAGGCCGCCGGTTCACCATCGACAACCCCCGCCGTGGGAGCGGAAAATGAGAGCCCCAGCAATCATCCGTCGCTTGAAAGCCTGGCGCGTAATGCGCTGGGCTGACAAGGCTGGCGCGACATTCCGCAGCGATGAAGCCGCCCGCATCATTCGAGCGAATGAGCTCTATGCCCAGCAACAAGCCGATCACACGGCCAAGGAGGCGGGAAAGCAGGAAATTGCGGCTTATGTTGAGAAGTTGGCCATTGCGGCCAGCCTGGGCAGCGCCAGCGCCAAAAATCGCCTGCAACAGTTATGTTTCGATGAGATTGGCGAGTTTGCCGCAAAGACGGCCAGAGAGGCGCTGGCGGAAATGGGGGATAAGAATGGTTGACTTCTTACCACCCAATAAACCTGACCTTGCCGAGGCGCGGATGCTGCGACTTGAGGCAAAAACTGCCCGGCGCAGGCTCTACGCAGCAATCGGCCAACTCGACAAGTTGATTACTGAAAAGCCTGCCGGGCTTCGCGAGCGGCTGCGGCCATTCTTGGAGGCCGCGAGGATGCTCCCGAACGACGCCGTAGAGCAGAGCGCGGGCGAGACAAACAACATGCCTTTAAAAGCAAAGCACCGCCGCCGCGCGCGTGTCCATGCCGCGCCGTAAGGGCTTTCATACCCCCCCGCGCGGCGGGGGACCAAGCGGCCCCGGCAACGGGAACCGGCCTCACGTCCTCGATACGAGCCCGGAAATGCAGCGCCTCCGAGCCAAGTCTCAACTGCGAAACGCAAACGGCCAATACATCGCGGGGAAAATCCCCGGATGGAAGAAAAACCCCTACAACCCAAAGCCCGGCCACTGAGCCGGGTTATTCTGGGGATTATGCCGCGTGTGGCTCCCGCCGTTCCGCTACGGCTAGATCATGCGCGACCTGTAAATTCATCCAGAACCGCGCGGACGTATCGAATCGGCGGCCAAGCAAGATGGCTGTTTCTGCCGTAACAGTGCGATCACCGTTCAAAATCTCTGTAATGCGATTAGGAGGCACGCCAATCTCGCGGGCCAATGCGCGCGCGGACAGGCCGAGGGGAGCCAAAAACTCCTCCCGCAGCACTTCCCCAGGCGTAACA
>JAGWOU010000442.1 GCA_028870815.1 Rhodospirillales bacterium
ACATCCTTGTTGACGAGGCAAAGCGTCTTGGCGTCCAGCGCATCATCGGCGAGTATCGGCCTACCGAGAAAAATGGCATGGTGAGGGAGCATTACCAGAAGCTCGGATTCTCCAAAATGCCATTTGGTGCGGTACAAACCGAGGACGAACGTCATTCCTACGTTCTTCCTCTTGATGAATATAATGTCACAGACCATCCCATCCAGCTTGAGCGAGCATAAAATGACCGAACCGGAAATCTATTCTGACCTCACGACGATCATGCAGGACGTTCTCATGCATGACGATTTCGTGCTGACGCCAGACCTCACCGCCAAGGATGTCGAAGGGTGGGATTCGTTCAAGATGATCGAGATCATCATGGCGGTAGAAACTCACTTCAATTTCAAAGTTCAATCCCGTCAGCTGGATAGTTTGAACAATGTCGGTGATCTTGTCACCTTAATCAAAGCGTCTCGCTAACAATGAGTGACTCTGCGTCGTTCTTCGCATCACGCCGTTTCACCTCTTTTGACCAGATGAAATTCGCAGCGCTTTCGGGTGACAGCAATCCAATGCACATGGATTCTGTCGCGGCCAGGCGCACTCAGGCGGGCGCGTGCGTTGTGCACGGCGTTCAAGTCATGCTTTGGGCGCTCGAGCAAATCGCAACCGTGAGGTCGCTTGAAAGCCTGGCGAGCATCGACGCGGATTTCGCACAATTCCTTTATGTTGATGAAGATGCCTCATTGTTTATGATGCCACGCAACGAGCAGGAGTTCCGTGCCGAGATTACGATTGGCGCGACGAAGATCGCCCGGTATGTCTTGAAATTTGGTGAACGCAAAGCAACTGCGGCCTGGTCTGGAGACGCGTCTCCGTCAATCTTCTATGCCTGCTCGGAACAGGAAGCCTTGGCGCTGGACTGGGAAGCTGTGGCGGCGGCCAAGGGCGTGGTGCAGCAATATTCGTCGCCCGCGTCCGTGGGCTTGGCATATCCCATGCTCGCGGCCCAGCTTGGCGCGGGAATGGTTTGCGGCTTGTTGTCCTTAACCCGGTTGGTCGGCATGGTTTCCCCCGGCTTGCATTCTATATTCCACAGAATCAGTGTCGCACTTGTCGCGGATGAGGATGAGGTCGCGGATTTACATTTTAAAACCGATACAAGTGATCCGCGCTTTGCGCTCAGTGTCATGAAAGTTCGTACAGCTGGATTGTCAGGCACCATCCGGGCATCCCGCAGGCAACCGCCTTCGCAACAACCAGGAACAAAAGACATCGCGGCCTTCGTCACGCCAGATGCCTTCACGGGTCATCGAGCTCTCGTCATCGGCGCGTCGCGTGGGTTGGGCGAGGTTGCGGCCAAAATACTGGCCGCGGGCGGTGCGGATGTCACCATTACTTATGCGCAAGGGCAGCAGGACGCGGAGCGCGTGGTACAGGATATTCGTGGTTTCGGCGGCAAGGGCGAAGCACTACGGCTGGATGTGCTGTCGCCGCTTGCACCGCAATTCGCAAGCCTGGGCGCCAAGCCCAGTTCGCTTTATTACTTCGCCACGCCGCGCATCACCACGCGCGTTTCCACGTCTTTTTCTCCAGACGTGCTGGCCCGCTTTCTTGCTGTGTATGTCGAGGCTTTTGACGCGCTCTGCATGGCGCTGGCCGGCAGCAAGGATTTGCCACTGCGCGTGTTCTATCCATCAAGCGTGTTTGTCGAGCAGCCCACACGCGGAATGGTGGAATACGCGATGGCCAAAGCGGCGGGCGAAACGCTTTGCGCGAATCATTCCAGCTTCACGTCAGGGCTTGATATTACAGCGGCTCGTTTGCCGCGCTTGCTGACGGATCAGACAGCCTCAATGTTCGAGCAGGATTTCGCCTCCGCGGTCCATATCATGCTGCCATTCGTGGAAAGTGTCG
>JAGWOU010000033.1 GCA_028870815.1 Rhodospirillales bacterium
CGAGGCCGCGGCCAGGCCGATAATGCCCTCGCCCACGCGCAGCTTGGTGCGGCCAACGGCCGAGACGTTCAGGCCATATGTGGCGGCAAGCTCCAGAAGCTCGCCAGGGCGGGTCACGTAGATAACGGCGGCGTCCGCGATCAGGCCATCGGCCACCAGTTTCGCGAAGTCAGGCAGGGAGGCGGTGCCGGCGGCCAGATGCTCTCGCAAAGCCGCGAAAAGATGCCGCGTATCGCCGAATTTCGGCTTTTTGCGCCGGCGGGGCGGTGGATGAGGGGTGTTAGGCTCTTGTGCCACGCGCCACCATTGCGGCGATGGCTTGCGCCCGCAACGCCGCGATGATCTCCGCCACCGGCTGCACCGAGGTGACCATGCCGACCGACTGGCCCGCCATCACCGAGCCGTTCTCCACATCGCCGTCGATAACGGCGCGCCGCAGCGCGCCCGCCCAGAAATGTTCGATCTCCAGCTGCGCGGCGGTCTTGTCCAACGCGCCGGACTGGAACTTCTCCACCACTTCGGCCTGGTGACGCAAAAACCGTTTGGTGCCCTCGTTCACCAGCCCGCGCACGGGAATCACCGGGAAACGCTCATCCAGCTGCACGCTGGGCAGGGCATCGCGGGCGGCGGCGCGGATGAACGCCTTCTTGAAGTTCTCATGGGCGATGCTTTCCGAGGAAGCGGCGAACATTGTACCCAGTTGCACGCCCGAGGCCCCCATTTCCAGATAGGCCAAAATCGCCTCGCCCCGGCCAATGCCGCCGGCCACGAACACCGGAACCTCGGTGATGGCGGGCAGAATTTCCTGCGCCAGCACGGTGAGCGAGACCGGGCCGATATGCCCGCCGGCTTCCGAGCCTTCAATAACCAGCGCATCGACGCCAAATTTAATTAAGCGCTTAGCTAAAACCAGCGCGGGGGTGAAGGCGATCACCTTGGCGCCGCCATCCTTCGCGGCCTTAAGGTGGGCGGAGGAGGGGATGCCGCCCGCGAACACCACATGGCCAATTTTTTGGCGCACACAAACCTCGATCAGCTCGTCAAGCTGCGGGTGCATGGTAATCAGGTTCACGCCGAAGGGCTTGGCTGTCAGTGCCTTTGTCGCCTCGATCTCTTTTTCCAGCAGCGCGGGCGGCATGGCGCCGCAGGCGATAACGCCGAAACCGCCGGCATTGGAGATGGCCGAGACCAAATGCCGCTCGGAGACCCAGCTCATCGCCCCGCCCAATATGGCATGGCGCGTGCCAAGGAATTCCGCGCCCCGCTTCTGCAGGGCGTCGAGGTGTCGGGCGGCGGCGGTGGCCTGGTCCATCGCGTCAGGCATCGAGGCCATAGGCGGTGTGCAAAGCGCGCACCGCGAGCTCTGTGTATTCAGACGAGACCAGCACCGAGACCTTGATCTCAGAGGTTGTGATGGCCTGGATGTTGATGTTCCGCTCCGCCAGGGTTTTGAACATCGTGCCCGCGACACCGGCATGGCTGCGCATGCCCACGCCCACCACCGAAAGCTTGGCCACATTCGGGTCGGAGATGATTTCCGCGAAGCCGATTTCAGATTTCGCCTGTTCCAGGCACTGCAAGGCGCGGGCCATGTCGGTCTTGCCGACGGTGAAGGTCATATCCGTCGTGCCGTCGGCCGAAACATTCTGCACGATCATGTCGACATTGATGTTCGCTTCGGCCAGCGGCACGAACACGGCGGCAGCGATGCCGGGGCGGTCCGGCACGCGGCGGACGGTGATTTTGGCATCATCCCGCGAATAGGCGATGCCGGCGACAATTTCCTTTTCCAAAACCTCTTCCTCATCAACAACCAGAGTCCCCGGGATATCCGCGAAGCTGGAGAGCACCTGCACGCGCACATGCTCCTTCATGGCCAGCTCAACAGAGCGGGTTTGCAGAACCTTCGCCCCCACGGAGGCAAGCTCCAGCATCTCCTCGTAAGTAATCTTACTCAGTTTCTTCGCATTGGGAACGATTCGCGGATCGGTCGTGTAAACGCCGTCCACATCGGTATAAATATCGCATTGGTCGGCTTTCAACGCCGCCGCCAGCGCCACGGCGGAGGTATCAGACCCCCCGCGCCCCAGCGTGGTGATGCGGTTATCCGGGCCGATGCCCTGAAACCCCGCCATCACCGGCACCTGGCCCTGGCGCATGCGCTCGATCAGCTCATCGCCTTCTATGCTCTGGATCCGGGCCTTGCCATGCTCGCCATCGGTCTCCACGGCCACCTGCCAGCCCTGCCAGGACCGGGCATCCTGTCCCAGCTCCTGCAACGCGATGGCGGTGAGCCCGGCGGTGACGTTTTCGCCGGTGGCCACCACCGCGTCGTATTCCCGCGCGTCGAACAGCGGCGAGAGCGACTGGCAATAGCCGACCAGCTGGTTGGTGACACCCGCCATGGCCGAGACGACGACAGCCACCTCGTTGCCCTTATCGACTTCCGCCTTGACCCGGCGGGCCACATTTTTAATCCGGTCGAGGTCGGCGACGGAGGTGCCGCCGAATTTCATCACGATACGCGCCATAATAAACCTGAAGTCCAAAACCTTGTGGAAAGCGGGCAGGGGCGTCACATAGCGGCGGAGCAAGGTTTGAGCAATGAGCCAAGGGTCGGTCATAGGGGAAGAAATCGCGCGGTTTGACGCGCTGGCGGCGGAATGGTGGGACCCGCATGGCCCCATGCGGCCCTTGCACATGATGAATCCGCCCCGGGCGGCCTGGGTGGCAAAGCGGGTGCGATGGCGTTTGGGGGCAGGAGTCGCGGTTCTGGATGTTGGCTGCGGCGCGGGGTTGCTGGCAGAGGCGCTGGCCCGTGAGGGCTTTGCGGTGACCGGGCTGGATGCCGGGGCGGAGGTGATCAACGTGGCCCAGGCACATGCCGAAGGGCAAGGGTTGGACCTGACCTACCGCCAGGGCACCGCCGAGGCGCTGGCGGCGGAAGGTGCTAAATTCCCGGTGGTGATGGCGCTGGAGATTATCGAGCATGTGGCAGACCCGGCGGCGTTTCTGGTCAGCCTCAAGGCGTTACTGGCGCCGGGGGGCTTGCTGTTCCTCTCCACCCTCAACCGCACGGCCAAATCCTACGCGGTGGCGAAGCTGGGTGCGGAATATATGTTGCGCCTGCTGCCCGTGGGCACGCATGATTGGAAGCGATTCATCACGCCCGTTGAGCTGGGGGGGCTGTGCCGGGCGGCGGGGTTGCGTCTGGCGGACACGGCGGGGCTCTCTTATTCGCCGCTGGCGCGGGGTTTCAAGGCGAGCCGGGATTTGTCGGTGAATTACATCGCCATGGCCGTGGCGGATTAAGGAGAGCGCGATGCCGGATGATTTCGCGGCGCAGTTGACCACCTGGCGGCATTATCTGCACGCCCGCCCGGAACTCTCCCGCCAGGAGCGGGAGACCGCCGCCTTCGTCTGCGCCCGGCTGGAGGAACTCGGCATTCCCTACGAGGCCGGGATTGGCGGGCATGGCGTGGTGGCCAGCCTGAAACGCGGCGGCGCCAACCGGGCTGTTGGTTTGCGGGCAGATATGGACGCGCTGCCGATCCCCGAGGCCACCGGCAAGCCATATGCCTCGCGAAACCAGGGGGTTATGCATGCCTGCGGGCATGATGGGCATACAACCTCCCTGCTGGGGGCGGCGATGCTGTTGCAGGATGATCCGGACTGGTCCGGTCAGGTGCATCTGGTGTTTCAGCCCGCCGAGGAAGGCTTCAAGGGCGCACATGCCATGGTTAAGGACGGGCTGTTCGCGCGGTTCCCGATGGAACGCATCTTCGGCTACCATAACTGGCCGGGGCTGGAGACGGGAACGGTGATGGTGCATCCGGGGCCAGTGATGGCTGGGGCGGCGAATTTCGAGATCACGCTGAAAGGCCGGGCCGGGCATGCCGGCATGCCGCATCTCTGCGCGGACCCGGTGCAGGGCATTGCCCAGTTGATCGTGGCGGTGAACGCCATTGTGGCGCGCAACCTGCCACCCTTGCAGGCTGGGGTTATTTCCACCTGCACGCTGAAGGCCGGCGAGGCGAACAACCAGGTGCCGGAGCGCGCCAGCATGGGCGGCACCATCAGGGCGTTCTCGGCCGATGCGATGGCGCTGCTGAAACGCCGCCTGGCCGAAACAGCGGAGGGGGTTGCAGCGGCCTTCGGGCTGGAGGCGGATATATGGATCGGCGGGGATCTGGCCCCCACGGCCAACGCGCCGGAGGCGGCGGAACTGGCCGCCGAGGCCGCCCGGAATGCGGGGCTGAAGCTGCGGCGGGACATGGAACCGACCATGGGGGCGGAGGATTTCGGGCGGTTCCTGGCGGATGTTCCCGGCGCCTATGCCTGGATCGGCAACGGCCCCAGCGCCGGGCTGCACAACCCAGCCTACGACTATAACGACGAGATTCTGCCCGTGGCGGCGCGGTTTCTGGCCGCCTGCGCCAAGGCGGCGCTGCGCTGAATGTGCTGTGGAGCTTGAAGGGCCCGGCATTGTTCTGGACCGCGCCCCGCATGGCGAGGGCGATTTCATTGTCACGCTGCTAACCCCGGAGGGGGTGCGGCGCGGGCTGGCCAAGGGCGGTGCCGCCCGCCGGCAGGCCGGGTTGTGGGAAATCGGCAATATTGTCTCGGCCCGCTGGACGGCGCGTTTGCCCGAGCAGTTGGGCGCCTATAGCGCGGAGCTGGTGCGCCCCGCCGCCGCCCTGGCGATGGACGAGCCGGAGAGCCTCGCGGTTTTGCGCGCCGCCTGCCAGCTGGCCGCCCAGGCGTTGCCCGAGCGCGAAGCCGCCCCCGCCAGTTTCGAGGGGCTGCTGCGGCTGCTGGCCGGGATCGACATTCCGGGGTTCGCGCTCTCGGAACTCTGCCGGTGGGAGCTGGTGTTGCTGCGCGAGCTGGGCTTCGGGCTGGATTTTTCTTCCTCCGCCGGGGGGAATGACCGGCTGGCTTTTGTTTCACCGCGTACGGGAAGGGCGGTGACGCTCTCGCAAGCCGGGGAATGGGTGGACAGGCTGTTGCCGCTGCCTGAATTTCTGTTGGGCGAGCGCGAGGCCGAGCCAGGGGATTGCGCGGTGGCCCTGCGCCTGACCGGGCATTTTCTGGCCCGTGATGTGTTCGGCGCGCGGCACCGCCCCCTTCCAGAAGCGCGGCAGGCTCTTTATGAGCGTTTTTCCCAAGACTAGAGGATGAGGAACGCGGCGATGCCGGATGATTTCGGGCGGGTGGAAGATCTGGCGCTGGGCCCGGCGCTTTCCGAGCGGTATCTCGCCTATGCGCTCTCCACCATCATGTCGCGCTCGCTGCCGGATGTGCGCGACGGCCTGAAGCCGGTGCACCGGCGGCTGATCTACGCCATGCACCAGTTGAAGCTGGACCCGCGCTCGGGCTTCAAGAAATGCGCCCGCGTGGTGGGCGACGTGATGGGTAAGTTCCACCCGCATGGCGACAGCTCTATTTACGAGGCGCTGGTGCGCCTCGCGCAGGACTTCTCCTCCCGCTACCCGCTCATCGAGGGGCAGGGGAATTTCGGCAACGTGGATGGCGATAACGCCGCGGCGATGCGCTACACCGAATCGCGCCTCACCGAGATCGCGGAATATCTGCTGCGCGGCATCGACGAGAACGCGGTGGATTTCCGCCCCACCTATGACGGCGAGGAGCAGGAGCCGGTGGTGTTGCCCGGCGCGTTTCCCAACCTGCTGGCCAATGGCGCGGCGGGCATCGCGGTGGGCATGGCAACCTCCATCCCGCCGCATAATGCCGGGGAGGTTTGCGCGGCGGCGCTGCACCTTATCGAAAACCCTGAGGCCAGCACCGCGGATTTGCTGAAGCATCTGAAGGGGCCGGATTTTCCCACGGGCGGCGAATTGGTGGAGGATGCGGAGACCATCCTGAACGCCTATGAAACCGGGCGCGGCAGTTTGCGCACCCGCGCCGTATGGCGGAAAGAGGAAGGCAAGCACGGCACCTGGAATATTGTCATCACCGAAATTCCGTATCAGGTGCAGAAATCGCGCCTCGTGGAGCAGATCGCGCTGTTGCTGACGGAGAAGAAGCTGCCGCTGCTGGGCGATATCCGCGATGAGAGCGCCGAGCATATCCGCCTGGTGCTGGAACCAAAAAGCCGCACGGTGGACGCGGACATGCTGATGGCCTCGCTGTTCCGCGCCACGCAGTTGGAGTCCCGTTTCGCGCTCAACATGAATGTGCTGGATGGCGGGCGCACACCGAAGGTGATGGGGCTAAAGGCGATTTTGCGCGCCTGGGCGGACCACAGGCACGAGGTGCTGGTGCGCCGCTCCGGCCACCGGCTGGAGGCGATTGCGCGTCGTCTTGAGATTCTCGATGGTTATATCAAGGTTTTCTTGAACCTTGATGAAGTGATCAGGATCATCCGCTTTGAAGACAAGCCGAAGGAGCAGTTGATCGCTACCTTTACCCTGAGCGATGTGCAGGCCGAGGCGATTTTGAATATGCGGCTGCGCGCCTTGCGGAAACTCGAAGAAATGGAGATCCGCAACGAGCATAAGAAGCTCACCGCGGAGCAGAAGGGCTTGCAGGCGCTTTTGAAGGATGAAGGCAAACGCTGGGCGAAAATCAGCGAGGAGATTGCCGAGGTACGCGAAAAATTCGGCGCCGGCCCGCTGGGTGCGCGCCGGACGAAAATCTCCGCCGCAGCGCCTGTGGTTGAGATCATCGCCGAGGCGCTGGTGGAGCGCGAGCCGATCACCATCATTCTCTCCGAGAAGGGCTGGATTCGCGCGCAGAAAGGCCACCTGACCGACGGCGCGGAACTGAAGTTCAAAGAAGGCGATAAGCTTTTTGCCATGCTGCCTTGCCAGTCCACTGATAGGATCGCGCTCCTGGGCACCAATGGGCGCGTTTACACGGTGAGGGCGGCGGATGTGCCGCGCGGGCGCGGCGATGGCCAGGCGATCCGGCTGATGGTGGAGCTGGCCAACGAGGATGGCGTGCTGAAGTTGTTTGTGCCGAACCCGGCGCAGAAATATCTTGTCGCTTCCTCCACCGGGCGCGGCTTTGTGCTGCCGGGCGCGGAACTGGCCTCAGAACGGCGGGCGGGCAAGACGATCCTGGTTTTAAAGCCGGGCGAGGAATGGGCCGTCTGCCTGCCGGCTAATGGCGACCATGTGGCCGTGGTGGGGCAGAACCGCAAGCTGTTGGTGTTTCCGCTCGCCCAACTGCCGGAGATGCCGCGCGGCACCGGCGTGCAATTGCAGAAATACAAGGATGGCGGCATGGCCGATGCCAAGGTATTCGCGCTGGCCGAAGGGCTGAGCTGGGCGATTGGCGAGCGCGTGCGCACCGAGCAGAAGCTGACGGATTGGCTGGGGGCGCGGGCTTCCGCCGGTCGCCTGCCGCCCAGCGGCTTTCCGAAGTCAAACAGGTTCAGCTAGAACCCGGGACGCATGAGGCCGGTTCTTCCCAATTGGGCTGTGAACCTGCGGGCGCTTTCGCTTTCAGAAGGGCTGCGCGCTTTCTGCGCCGTGGCGCTGCCGCTGCTGCTGGGGCAGATTCTTGATGTGCCGCAGCTTGGCCTCGCCGCCCTGGGTGCGCTGCTCACCTGTTACGCGGACCCCGGCGGCCCGGCGGCGCGGCGTGCCCCGGCGGTGATCGCCTTCGCGCTGATCGGCGGCGCGGTCTATGGCGGTTTTGGCTGGCTCTCGGCGCAAAGCGTTGGCCTGGCCGCGGCGCTGGCGGCTTTTGTGATTTTCTCCACCAGCTTCGCGCGCATCTTCGGCCAGAGCGCCATGCAGGTGGGCAATCTGGTGAGCGTGACAACCGTGCTGGCCTTGGGCTCGCCCGACCCGCATATGCTGCAAGCCGCGTTGCGTGGTGCCAATTTTTGGGCCGGCGCGGCCTGGGCGGCATTCTTAACGCTGATCATCTGGCAGACCCACCCTTACGCTGCTTCCCGCCGGGCCTTGGCCGAGGCCGCACGCCGTCTCTCGCAATTCAGCCAGGACCTGGCGGTATTCGCCGCCAAGGCCGGAGCGGAAGCCACGTTCTCAGATCATGCGCTGGAGTTCCGGGGCACGGTGCGCGAGGCCATAGAGACGGCGCGGAGTGTTGCCTACGAGACCTTCCGCCGGCGCGGGCTGGTTTCACCGCGCGGCGCGCAGCTTTCGTTGCGGCTGGAGAGCTTCGAGCGGATTTTTGGCGGGCTGATCGCGCTTTCGGAACAGCTGGAGAGCGATCCGGCCGCCCGTGGTGCTTGCGTGAAGCCGCTGCGCCTTATCTCCGGCTGGCTGGCGGCGATGGCGCCGGAAATAGAGGCGGACAAACCCTTGGACACGCCACGCAAACAGGCCAGCCTGGGGCGTTTGCGCGCCAGCCTGGAAGCCCTGCCGGACACGGCGGAACTACATGCGTTGGCCGCCATTGCCGAGCAATTCGCGGTGCTCATCGCGGTGGCGCCGCCCACGGGCGCGCCGGCGCCGTTGCCCAGCCCCGTTGGGTTGCACAGCCAGGTGATATCGCCCATCCGGCAAAACCTCACAATGTCCTCGCTCGCCTTCCGGCATGCGCTGCGGGCCGGGGTTGTGGCGCTGCCGGTGCTCGCCCTCACCACTCGCTATGGCGGTATCTATTCGCATTGGGCCACGATCACGCTGGTGTTCTGCTTGCAGCCTTATTTCGCCACCACCATGGCGCGCGCGGTGGAACGCTGCGCCGGCACGGTTCTGGGCGGGGTGCTGGCCGCCATGATCGGCCTGCTGGTGCATACGGATTTGCAGCTCGCCACCGCCATGCTGCCGCTCACCCTTTGCGCCTTCGCGCTGCGGGCGGTGAATTACAGCCTGTATGTGGCGGTGCTGACGCCGATGGTGGTGCTGCTGGTGGAGCAACTCCGCCCCGGCGAAAGCGAGCTGTATGTGGCGATGTCCCGCGTCGTCTGGTCGCTGTTGGGCGGGGCGCTGGCGGTGGTGGCCACGGCGCTGCTCTGGCCGGGATTTGAGGCGCCGAAGCTGGAGGCGGGCATGCGCGCGGCGCGGCGCGCCCATGCCGGGTATGCCGAGGCGGTAATCGCCGCCGTGCTGGGGCAGGGGGCCTGGCCGGCGGCCGATGCGGCGCGGAGGGCGGCGGGTCTGGCCAGCAACAATCTGGAAGCGGCGGTGGCCCGTGCCTTGGCCGAGCCGCATAAGGGCCATGAGCACGCGATGGTGAAGGCGGCGGCGGTGGATGCGGCGCTGCGGCGGATGGCCGGGCGGCTTTCCCTGCTGGCGGTGGAGCGCCCGCAAGTGGCGCCGCATGAGGTGGCAGTCTGGCAGGAATGGCCGGGCTGGATCGGCGGGGCGCTGCGGGATGGCGCAACCCCACCCTGGCCGGCGCTGCCCACGGGGCCTGGGGCAGAAGATCTGGCGCGGCTGGCCCGGCAGGCTGAGCTGGCGGCAGGCTGACGGCGCATGGCAGGTTTGGTTTTGCTGCGGCGCAACAAGGGCCATATAAAGAGCCATAACTGTTGAGACCCCCCGGATGACCAAAAAATTTCCGCTGCCCTGGCCGGATTGGACGCTGGCGAATCTGGCCGTGCAATCCGCGATGCTGACGATGGAAGCGCAGCAGGTTGCCGCGCTGCGCCTGGCCCGGCTGGCCCAGGGCGGGCCGGATATGCCGGGCGAGGCAACGTTGATGGTGACCGAGAAGCTGCAAGCCTTGCAGGAAAGCAGCGTATTGCTGCTGGATGCGGCGCTGGACGGCAAACACCATATGAATGCGCCGCAGATTGTGCAGCTTTACCGCAAGAAGGTGCGTGCCAACCGGCGGCGGTTAACGGACTCAAAGCCGCGTTAACATTTTTTACTGAGTCCGCCCCGCCTTCGCCATTTTTTGCCCCTTAGCTCCAGGCGTATAACTACCAATGGAGTGGTAAATGCCGAACCGGCGTTCAGTTTCCCGCATGTTCATGGGCGCCATGCTGGCTGTGCCGATGCTCGCGGGGTTAAGCCTGCCAGCCAGTGCGCAGCCCGTCCCGCCTTATCCGCCGGGTTACATGGCGCCGCCGCCGCTGCGCATGGGGCCACCGCTGCCACCGCTGCCCGGCCCGGGCTTTATCTGGGTGCCAGGGCATTGGAACTGGAATGGCATCCGGTACCACTGGGTGAGGGGGCATTACGTCCGCCGCCGGGCCGGCTGGCACCATTGGGTGACCGGACATTGGGCGGTTATTCGCGGCGCGTGGCGCTGGGTGCCCGGCCACTGGGCCTAAACTCGCGGACTCAGGCGGCTTTGGCGATGGCGTGAATACGCTCAACCATGGCCGCCACCCCATTGCCCCGGTTGGTGGAAAGCGCGCCGATCAACCCCAGATCGTGCAGGAATTTGGCCGGGGTGGCGAGAATCTCGGCCTTGTTCCGGCCAGAGAACACGCGCAGCACGAGTGCGACGAGGCCGGAGACGATTGCCGCGTCCGACGCGCCGGTGAACCATAATTTGCCGTCCTGCGCTTCCGAGGCCAGCCAGACCTGCGACTGGCAGCCCTGCACGCGGTGGTCCTCATCCTGCCAGGCTTCCGGGTAGGGCGGCAGTTTGCGGCCAAGCTCGATGATGAACTCGTAGCGGTCCATCCAGTCGTCGAACATGGCGAGTTCCGCCCCGATGCTCTCG
>JAGWOU010000443.1 GCA_028870815.1 Rhodospirillales bacterium
GGACGGTGACGGCATCCGCCCGGTAGCGCGACGGAAATTGTGTTTGCAGCGCCTCGACTTTCGGAATGTCGTTATAGGCGATGTACGGGTTGTCAGGGTGCCGGACCAGAAAATCCTGGTGATAGGTCTCGGCCTCGTAAAACGGCATGGCAGTGTCCACGCGCGTCACGATGGGGGCGGGGAAGGCATGCGCCGCGGTTAGCTGGGCGATATAGTGCTTGGCGATCTTCTTTTGCATGGGCGTTTCCGTCCAGATCACGCCACGATACTGGGTGCCATCATCCGGGCCCTGATAGTTAAGCTCTGTCGGGTCGGTGGTGACGGCGAAATAGATTTGCAGGATCTTGCCATAGGAAATGACGCGCGGGTCGAAGGTGATCTCCACCGATTCCGCATGGCCGGTGGTGCCCGTGCTCACAATTTCATACTGCGCCGTGGCGGCCGCGCCGCCGGTATAGCCGGCCACCGCCTTGGTCACGCCCTTCACGTGCTCATATACGCCCTGCACGCCCCAGAAGCAGCCGCCGGAGAGAATGGCGGTTTCACTGGTGGCGGTATTGGGCGGGTTGAAGGCCGGGGTGGGCACGGAAGGTGCAGCCCACGCCACACCGCCAAGCGCGGCCGCGAGAAATAGGGGTGAAAGTAAAAACCTGCGCATCGGCAAGCTCCTTGCGTTTAAAACAGCGGCAAGCTGCGCTTGGCGGGCTCCCAAGTCCAGGCATGGATTCAATGCCTTTCATGCAATTCAAAAGATTACGAATTTGCTGGTTGAAATCCGAAAATCGCGCTTAACTAGAGAAAAGACAAGGAGCGTCCACATCGGGCGCGTAGGTGGGAGTATAAGAACGTGACGGCTTCTTTATTCGGTTCCCGCGTATTTTCCAGCCTGGACGATGCCCATGGCTATCCAGGTGCGGACCAGTATCCACACACCACCCGCCCGGAGGCCGAGACCGGGTCGATCCATATAGAGCGGCCCGCGCTGAGCGTGATTTTCGACGCGTTGCGGGAAGGGGTGGCGGATTGGCGGACGTTCCGAACGGACGTGGTGGTGAATGTCGTCATCTACCCTTTGGCGGCGGCGCTGCTGGCCGGCGTTATCTTGGACCGGGCATTGCTGCCCTTTATTTTCCCTGTCTGTGCCGGCGTGGCGCTGATCGGCCCGGTGGGGACGATCTGGTTCGCGGCGCTGAGCCGTCAGCATGAGCGGGACGGTACCGCGACCTCGGACGCCGCGGCGGCGATTTTCGATTCACCCCGGCGGCTCACGGTGCAGCGCCTGGCGCTGCTGCTCATCGGGTTGTTCGCGCTTTGGATCGCCGTGGCGGGGATTGTGTATTCCGTCACACTCGGGCGGGTTTCCGGCGGTTCCTTCTTCGGCAATTTGTTCAGCACCGTCGCTGGTTACGAAATGCTGGTGATCGGCGTATTGCTGGGCGCCGCCTTCGCGCTGGTGGCCCTGGTCATAGGGCTGGTTGGGTTTCAACTGGCGCTGGACCGCGAGATGGGCGTGGGTGAGGTTTTGTCCACCTCTATGCATGTGGCGTTGGCGAATTTTCCGCTCGCGCTGGCCTGGGGCGGCGTGGTGGTCGCGGGACTCGTGCTGGGGGCTTTACCGGGGCTGCTGGGCTTGTCTCTCGCCGTTCCCATCTTGGGCCATGCCAGTTGGCATCTGTATCGCCGGCTGGTGACAAGCGAATAGCCGAAAAACAGCCGATTCCCTTAAGTTTTATGACAAAACCCGGCGGCGTTGCCCCCGCCGGGTTTCTGGTATGCCAGGCCGAAGCACGGCTATGGCTTTCAGTTCTCAAGCAATCCCTCTAAAGGCTGTTTCATAGCTTGCTGCACGGCATCAACCAGCCGGGCGGCAGGCCGTGAGATATGGTACCAGGGCCGG
>JAGWOU010000444.1 GCA_028870815.1 Rhodospirillales bacterium
TGAATGTTCAGAATAATCGCCGGCGTGCGGTTTGCCCATGCGCCCAGTTCCGCGTTTTCCGGCGCGGAGACCACCGTCGCCACATCCTTCAGGTACACAGGCGTGCCATTCTTATAGGCGATCACAAGATTATTGTATTGCGACGGATCGGAGATCTGGTCGTTATCATTGATCGTGTAATTCTGCACCGGACCGGAAAAACTGCCCTTGGGCGAGTTCACGTTGAGATTGGCGATGTCGGTGCGGATATTATCGATGGAAATGCCGTAGGAGGCGAGCGCCTGGGGGTTCACATCCACGCGGATCGCAGGTTGATTTCCACCGGAAACCGAAACCAGGCCCACGCCGGAAATCTCCGATATCTTGGAGGCGAGCCGCGAATTCGCGATCTTCTCTACATCGGTAAGGTTCATCGTTTTCGAGGTGATCGCCAACGTCATGATCGGCGCATCTGCGGGGTTCACCTTGGCGTAGATCGGCGGCGCGGGAAGATCAGACGGCAGCAGATTCCCCGCCGCGTTAATCGCCGCCTGCACCTCTTGCTCCGCCACGTCCAAGCTGAGCGAAAGATTGAATTGCAGGGTGATCGACGAAGCCCCCGCCGAACTCTGGCTGGACATCTGGTTCAGCCCCGCCATCTCGCCCAACTGGCGCTCCAGGGGTGCGGTGACGGAAGTGCTCATCACATCCGGCGAGGCGCCGGGATAAAAAGTCTGCACCTGGATGGTGGGGTAATTCACATCCGGCAGCGCCGAAACCGGCAAAAACTGGAGAGAGACAAGCCCCACCAGTACGAACGCGATCATCAAAAGCGATGTCGCGACCGGCCGGAGAATGAAAAGCCGTGAGGGGTTCACTGCCCGGCCGCGCCGCTGCCGCCCTGCTTATGCTGGCCTTTCTTGCCAGAAGCGCCTGCTTGGCTGGCGCCGGCAACGGGAGTTACGGTTTCCGGCGTGCCGTTGGTGGTCACCGTCTCGTTGCCGGAAACAAGGATCTTGCTGCCATCGTTCAGGCGGTCCACGCCATCCACCACCACCTCGTCGCCCGGGTTCAGCCCTTTGGTGATAACGGTATTCACGCCATCGGTCGGGCCGGTCGTCACCACCTGCACCTTCACCGTATTGTTTGGCTGCACCAGATAAACGTAACTTCCCGGCGCGCCTTCCTGCACTGCGGGGCTGGGCACCAGCGTGGCGTTCTCGATCGTCTTCACCAGCAGATGCACATTCACGAACTGGTTGGGAAACAGCTTGCCATCGGTATTCGCGAAATCCGCCCGCAATTTCACCATGCCGGTTGAGGTATTCACCTGGTTATCCACGGCATGCAGCGTGCCGTCCTCCAGCTTAGTCACGTCGTCGCTGGCATAGGCCGTCGCTGGCAGCGTAGCGCCCGCCTCAAGCCGTTCCAGCACTTGAGTTAAATCCTGCTGCGCCACGGAGAATATCACCGTGGTCGGGCTGATGGTGGTCACCACCGCCAGCCCGGTGGAGCTGCCAGAGGTGACGTAATTGCCCAGATCGACCAGCCGCAGGCCGATCCGCCCGGTCACCGGCGAGGTGATATGGCAATAGGCCAGATCGAGCTTGGCGGTGTCGATATTCGCCTGGTCGGATTTCACCAGAGCCGCATCCTGGGCCACGGTGAATTTCTGGTCCGAGACGGTCTGCGCGGAAATGCTGTTCTGCGCTTCCAGCTTCAGATAGCGCGCATAATCGGAGCGCGCCTGGTCCAGGCTGGCCTGGTCCTTGGCCAGCGCCGCCTGATATTGCTCAAGCTGGATCTGATAGGGGCGCGGGTCGATCTGCACCAGGAACTGGCCTTTCTGGACCATCTGCCCCTCGGTGAAGGCAATCTGGGTGATATAACCGGAAATCTGCGGCAGCAGCGTC
>JAGWOU010000445.1 GCA_028870815.1 Rhodospirillales bacterium
TTCCGCCAATTTGATGGTGGATTTCGCCATGGGCTCCGCCAATCTCACACCCCAAGCCAAGGCCACGCTGGACCAGCTGGGCCAGGCGCTTACCAGCCAGCAATTGGCCGCCTATAATTTCAAAATCGTCGGCCATACGGACACAACCGGTACCGCCGCGCAGAACCAGACTCTTTCCGAGCAGCGCGCCGATGCAGTGAAATCCTATCTGCAATCCAAGTTCGGTGTTGCCGGGTCACGCTTGCAGGCCAGCGGTGTGGGCGAGGCGGACCTTGCCGTACAGACCCCGCCAAACACGCCTAACCGCCAGAACCGGCGTGTCGAGATCATCAATATCGGCCAATAATCACCCGTCATGCGGCGGCTGCCGGGTAATGAAGACGATACGATCATTGTCCGGGCCCTTGCGCCGGCGGTGCCGGTGCGGCGGCGGTCTCTGCTTTACGCCGGCTTAGGCGGCGGTGCCGCTTTGCTTACTGCGGCGGGGCTTGGCGCGTTCTGGTGGCAACGCCGGGCAAAACCCATTCCCATAGGCACCGCCACCGAAGCCGAAGTCGACCAGACCCAGCCCTGCAAAACCACCGTGACCTATCTAGCGCCAGACAAAAGCGTCGTGGTCATCGATTTCCCTTCGTTGCGTGCCCAGGGCCTCACGCTGGACCGTGTAGCCGCTTTCGTTGAAAAAGCCGGTGTGCCACATAACCGCTTGCTGGACGATGCGGCGCTGGACGCCGCGATTACTTCCGGCGGCGATACGGTGGCGAGCTATTATTACGGACATGATTATCAGGCCGTCGATCTCGCGCGATTCTTCGCGCTGGCGCGGTCGGAGGGCATTGCGCTCTACCCTCAGGAATTATGGCTGAAGCAATTGCTGGCCCAACTTGGCTGGCTGCAACCGGGCGCCAATGGCGCCATCATCACTTTACCCGGCGCGGGCGGCGATGTTTCGCCGGAAATGCGCGCGGTGATTTTGCGGCATGAGATTTCCCATGGCGCTTTCTACACCGTTCCAGAATACCGCCATTACGTTGAGCAGTTCTGGGCCAGTCTCACCCCATCCGATCGTGCGGCATTCACCGCTTTTCTTGGCCGCCAGGGTTACGATACCAGTCTGACCGAACTGATGCTGAACGAGACACAGGCCTATCTAATTTTTACCCGAGACCCGCGCTTCTTCAATGCCGCGGTCATTGGCAAAACCGAAGCGGAGGTGGATCAACTCCGTCAGGGCTTCATCGCCAATATGCCGAATTTCTGGTTAACGCCGCTAGCAAATTCACCTTTGCCGCCAGTGCCGCAATCGATGCCGGCCTGCCCCGAGAAGCAGGCGATGCTGGCACCGGGCAAGCGGCTCTGCTTGTGTTATCGCCGCGCTGGATTTGCCTGCGGATAAGGCGCTCCGGCGCTGATTGTTCCGGTCAAGCAAGAATATAGAGAACCCCGCCGGAACGCGGCGGGGTTCTGGAGTTTTCTTGAAATGCCTTGCAGCTATTAAAAGACCTTGATCAGACCAGCCATGTAGCCATCCTGGCCAGGGCCGTTGAAGCTGTTGGACATGGACCAGTGGCTCGGCCCGTCGCATTTGATGATGCAGTGCCACTTGAATTCGCCCACCTTGGTCGGGGTGAAGGTGTAGGTGGTCACGGCGGGCTTGATACTGCCGTCGGCTTCGTCGGTGCCGGGCTTGATCATGATGTTCATGCCGAGATCCGGCGCGGTCATCGAGTGGCCGCCGTCATCAAAGTTGACCACGGTGAAGGTGACCGGCACGCCCTTCTTAAGCACGAAAAAGGAAGGAGAGATGGTATCATGATGCTGGCCATCCGGGCCGACGAAGCCCATGCCGCCGGGGAGCACATAAACAGTGTAATGCTGCGTCGTAA
>JAGWOU010000034.1 GCA_028870815.1 Rhodospirillales bacterium
ATGCTGATCCAGGGCAATGATTTCCGCTCCAGCCGGGGCACCGGGCTGACGCATATGCAGGGCGACCTGGAATTCGGCGCGGCGGTTATCTATCGCGGCGTGCGCATCTCGGCGGTGGAAACCTTCGAGACGCCGGAATTCCACCACTCCGCCCCGGCCTTCCAATACGGTTCGGTGGCGCTCTCGGTAAGGTTCTAGAGCGCGATGACTTCAGGTTCGCTCGCTTTGCGAGCGGAACTGAAGTCTGAATCGCCCTCTCATTCATTGATTCAGAGACGGATTCAGACATGAGAGCGATCGCCGAGGCGATTGGATCTCATGTCATCCGGCTCTAGCGCTTCAGAAAGGCGCGAAACGCCGCGAGGGTGACGGGCGAGATGTAATGCTCGATTCCCTCGGCATCCTCCTCCGCCGCCTCGCGCGGCACGCCGATGGCGACGAGCAGCTCCACCACCACGCGGTGGCGTTCGCGGCTGGCCGCAGCCAGCTGCCGCCCTGCCTCGGTGAGCGAAACGCCATGATAAGGCACCGATGTCGCCAGCCCCGCGCGTTTCAGCCGGCCGATGGTCTTGATGGCCGTGGCATGGGAAACGCCGAGCCGGCGGGCGATGTCCGTGGGCCTGGCGCCGCCGGCGCCGGTGTGCAGATCGTCGATCAGCTCGGCATAATCCTCCAGCGTGGCGGCAGATTGCGCGGCGCGGGTTTTGCCGAAGCGCTTGGCCTGGGTGGGCTCCGCGGGCAGGGCGTCTGGATGGGCGTTTACGGCCATTTTATGGCGGACTCCGGTATCCCAGCATGAATTGCGGGAAAAGCCCCATGCTGGCAAGTCCGGTAAGTGGTGTTGTCGCGTTGCACAATCTCGCTATACTTAAAACTCAGCGGTATGCGCCACGCAGCCGCTTAACTTGAGCTTTTTTACAACGGACTGATCACTCGCCCGGAAATGCGGGCGACAAAAACATAAGGGGTATGCCGCCGTGGCAAACGAAAAATCGCAAAATGTGCAGGACGTGTTTCTGAACCATGTGCGCAAGAGCAAGACGCCGGTTACGGTGTTCCTGGTCAATGGCGTGAAGTTGCAGGGCGTCATCACCTGGTTCGACAATTTCTCGGTGCTGCTGCGCCGGGATGGCCACACCCAGCTGGTCTATAAGCACGCCATCAGCACCGTCATGCCTGGCGCGCCGATCATGCTGTTCGAGGGCGGCCGTGCCGAAGGCGCCGCGCCAGCCGCCGAGGGTGGTCCGGGTACGCTGAAGCTGAGCCGCGCGCCGGAGCCGCAATACGATCCGGAAGCCGAGGATTGATGCGCGGGATGGCGGGATGAAGGAAACCGCGCCCCCGCCAAGCCGGGCCGCCATAGTTCTGCCGTGGGATAAGCAGGCCGCCTTCGCGGCTGGGCAAAGCCGTTCCGCCGAGGCGCGGCTGGCCGAGGCGGTGGGGCTTGCCGCGTCCATCGGGCTTGTCATCGTGTACGAGCATGTGTTCCAGCTCCGTAGTTTGACCCCTGCCACCTTGCTGGGCCGTGGGCAGGTGGAACTGGCGGGCACCGCTCTGCGGGATGCCATGGTGGACGTGGTGGTGATGGACGCCACCCTCACGCCCGTGCAGCAGCGCAATCTGGAAAAAGCCTGGGGTGCCAAGGTGATCGACCGCACCGGGCTAATTCTCGATATTTTCGGAGAACGTGCCCGCACGCGTGAAGGCGCGTTGCAGGTGGAGCTGGCGCATCTGGAATATCAGCGTTCGCGGCTTGTACGGTCCTGGACCCACTTGGAGCGTCAGCGCGGCGGCTTCGGCTTCCTGGGAGGCCCGGGTGAAACCCAGATCGAGGCCGATAGGCGCCTTATCGGTGACCGGATCGTGCGGCTGAAGGCCGAGCTTGAGGATGTGCGCCGCACCCGCGGGCTGCATCGTGGCGCGCGCAAGAAGGTGCCGTACCCGATCGTGGCGCTGGTGGGCTACACCAATGCCGGTAAATCCACCCTGTTCAACGCGCTCACCGGCGCGGCGGTGATGGCCGAGGATCAGCTTTTCGCGACGCTCGACCCCACCATGCGTGGGCTCACCCTGCCATCCGGCCGCAACATCATCCTCTCGGACACTGTGGGTTTCATCTCCGAACTGCCGACCGAGCTCGTGGCCGCCTTCCGCGCCACGCTGGAGGAAGTGGCGGAGGCGGATCTGCTGCTGCATGTGCGGGATGTCTCGCACCCCGATACCGAGGCGCAGGCCAAGGATGTGCGCAATGTGCTCGACCGCATGGCTAAGGATGGCGCTGTGGACGAAGGTTGGCCCGCCCGTACGCTGGAGGTTTTGAACAAGGCGGATGTGCTGGGCGGCATTGCACATGTGGTGCAGGGCGAGGGCGTCGCCGTCTCCGCCCTCACCGGCGAAGGGCTGCCGCGCCTGCTGGCTGAAATAGACGAGCGTCTGGCCGCCGCGTTGGAGGTGTTCTCGCTGGAGGTGCCAGTTTCCGATGGCGCGCGGATCGCCTGGCTCTACCGCCATGGCGAGGTGCTGGCCCGAGAGGATGGCGAGGCGCTTGTGCGGGTCGAGGTTCGGCTCTCCGCCGCAGATAAGGCGAGGTTTGAAGCCCTGTGAACAATCACGAGGTGGAAGCCGTCATCGGCCTGCTGCGCCATGTGGCGAAAACCGAGATTCTCAGCCGGTTCAAGAAGCTGACGCCGGAGGATGTGCGCATCAAGGCGGGGCCGCTGGACCCGGTGACCATCGCCGACGAGGCGGCGGAAAAAGCGTTGAAGGCGGGGCTGAATAAGCTGTTTCCCGGCGATGACGTGATCGGCGAGGAGGCGGTGTCGAGCGGTGCCGCGCGCATCGAGCGACTGCTTGAACCAGGCCGCGTGTGGATCCTGGATCCTATCGACGGCACCGCGAATTTTGCCGCTGAGCTGCCGTTGTTCGGCGTGATGGCCGCATTGGTGGAGGAAGACGAGGTGCTGGCCGGGTTTATCTACGATCCGTTTGGCGATGATTGCGCCGTGGCGTTGAAGGGGCAGGGCGCCTGGCTGGTGGCGGAGGATGGCACGCGCCGTCGCATGCAGGTGGCAGCACCCGTGCCGGTGAGTGAGATGGTGGGCTCCATGTCCTGGCGGTTCATGCCGGAGCCCATGCGCTCGCATGTGCTCCGGCGGCTCGACAAACTGGCGGCGGTGACAGATTACCGCTGCGCCGCGCACCAATACCGTATGCTGGCGGCCGGGCATTGCCATGTGCAGATGTTCCGCAAATTGCTGCCCTGGGACCATGCGGCGGGTGTGTTGCTTCACCGCGAGGCGGGCGGTTACGCGCGGCATTATAATGGATCCGCGTATCGTCCTTCGATGACCGACGGCGGACTCTTGCTGGCGCCGGATGAGGCAAGCTGGAACGCTCTGGCGGACGCGCTTTTGCGCTAGAGTGCGATGATTTCAGGTGCGCGCGCTTAAGAGCGAAGTTGAAATCTGAATCGCCCTCTAAATAATTGAGGGTAGTGCGATGATTTCAGATCAGTCCACATTGTACGGCGCCGTCGGGCATTAGCGGGCACGTTGCGGTTGCGGTTTTTCGCATCGGGGGTGAATATGCGGCCCCATGGAAAACAAAAACGCTGGAAACGTTCTTTCTTCTCCTGTAGCCCCGCACGCGGAAACAGACATACCGCGCGGCGGGTTAGGTCTCGTCACTTTGTCGCTTCTGGCGCTGGGGCTGGGGATTTTCACAGGCGCTGGCGCGGCGGCCTTTCGCGCCCTCATCGGCCTCATCCATAACATCGCGTTTCTGGGTCAGTTCAACTGGCGTTATGACGCCAACCATTTCACCCCGGCTTCGCCCTGGGGTGTGGGCATTATTCTCGCGCCGGTCATTGGCGGGCTCATCGTCACTTTTCTGGTGGTGAATTTCGCGCCGGAAGCACGCGGGCACGGCGTGCCGGAGGTGATGGATTCCATCTTCTACAAAAACGGCATCATCCGCCCGGTGGTGGCGGCGGTTAAATCTGTCGCCTCGGCGGTTGCCATTGGCACGGGTGCAGCGGTGGGGCGCGAGGGGCCGATCATCCAGATCGGCTCGGCCTTCGGCTCCACGCTGGGGCAGATCATCCGCATGCCGGCCGAGCAGCGCATCATCCTGGTGGCGTCTGGCGCCGGGGCGGGCATTGCCGCCACATTCAACACGCCCATTGGTGGCGTGATGTTCGCCATAGAGCTGATGATGCCGGAAATTGGCGTCACCTCCTTCCTGCCAGTGGCGCTGGCCACGGGTGCCGCCACGTTCGTCGGGCGCGCGTTTTTCGGTGATCAGCCGGCCTTTTTGGTGCCGCCCTTGGCGCCGATGGGCACCAGCCCGGAAGCGGCCATCACGCTGCTGCTGTTCGCGGTGCTGGGGGCGTTCATCGGCGTTGCGGCAACCGGCTTCATCCGGGGTTTGCACTTCGCCGAGGATATCTTCGAGCATATCCTCAACCGCTATGCGCGGCACGCCGTTGGCATGGCGCTAGTGGGGGGGCTGTTTTATCTGCTTCTGCTTTGCTTCGGGCATTATTACGTCGAAGGCGTTGGCTACGGCACCATCGAGGCGATTCTCACCGGGCAATTGCCGCTGCACCTGCTGCCGCTCGCCGGGTTCATGCTGCTGCTGTTCGTGGCCAAGCTCGCCGCTACCTCGGTCAGCCTTGGCTCCGGCTCCTCAGGCGGCATTTTTTCGCCATCCCTGTTCATGGGGGCGGCCATTGGCGGTGCCTTCGCGGCGGCGTTGCGCGCCATGCACCTGCCTCTGCCCATCGACGTGCCGAGCTTCGCCATGGTGGGCATGGCAGCGATGGTGGGCGGCGGCACCGGCGCGGTTATCACGGCGGTGACGATGATCTTCGAGATGACGCGCGATTACAGCATCGTGATGCCGATGATCGTGGCGGTGGCGGTGGCGGTGAGCGTACGGCGCCGGCTTTCGGGCGAGAATATCTACACCATCAAGCTGGCCGGGCGCGGCCATTCCATACCCCAAACCCGCCATGCCAATATGTTTCTGGTGCGCCGCGCCGCGGATGTAATGGAGCGCAACGTGCAGGTACTGCCTGCCGAAACCACATTCGGGGCATTTCTGAGCGCCGAGGAGGAAAGCGGACAGATGCGCTTTGTGGTGGTAACCGAGAAGGGCCGCATCAAGGGCGTTCTGCGCATCAACATGGCGCTGCGCCGGGGCCTGTCGGAGACCGAGAGCCAGTTGACGCTGGGGGAGCTTGCCAGCCCGCAATTCGTTGTGGTGCGTGAGGCCAGCATCGCCTTCGAGGTCATCCGGCGCATCTGGAGCAAGGCTGCCATCATGGCGGTGGTGGTGCGCGATGGCGTGGCGGTGCCCCGGGGGGCTGACATTCGCGGTGTTATCACCAAGGAGAACGTGGCCGACAGCGTGGCCAATACGGTTTCCGCCTATCGCGGGGACTGAACCGGGCAGGCCCGGGCCAGCCGCACAGCCGTGTGGCCATGGCTGACCTTCAGGCTTGGCATCACCATGATGAGGTTGTCCTCCGGCGTGCGGATCTCCTCATCGCCATCATGCGCGATGAGCGTGCCCGCCTCGGGAATAATCTCGCCACCACGGAAGTCTCGCACGAATACGAAACGGTTCGTGCGCGCGGTGACAAGCTGCACCACCTCGGCGAAGCGGCCCGCTTGTATGGGGCAGGCGCCTTGCAGCATGCCGGCATGGCGCAGCACGGCGCTGATGGTGGCCCGGCTCTGCTCCACGGCTTCCTGGTGCCAGTGTTGCCCGGCTTCCACCAGCAGGCAGGCCGCGCCCTGCGGCGAGCCCTCGGTGAAGCGCCCGTAATCGATCAGCCGTTTGCCGCCTGCATGTCCTGTATCCGCCACTACCAGCGCCGGTGTGCCCACCGCCAGGCCCAGCGCCCGGCCGCGCGGCCCGCCGCCGCATAGCAACACGGGGTCGGCGGGCCAAAGCATCGAATGCAGGTCGAGCAGAATATCGGCCGAATCGATTACCGGCTTTATCTCCCGCGCCCGGTCCAGCTCCGCCGATCGGCGCACGCCGAACAAGGTGAAGTCGTCCCACACCCGGTTCAAATCCTCCTCCACGAAACGCGAGGCGACGGGGTTCGCGGGGTCGAACCGCGCAAAGGCGGCGAGGTTGGCGAAGCCGAGCGTTAATTTCCCCCGGAGCGGTTTGAAGTTTTCCGCAAGAAGTTCGGCCAGCGCGATGGCGCCGGCGAATTCGTTGCCATGAATTAACGAAACCAGCACCACATGCGGCCCGTTAATCCCGGAATCCAGGAGGGTGAATCCGGGGATGCCGGTATTGCCCGCCACATAAAGCGACAAATCCGGCGCGGCGATGTTCACCGGAAACACCGGCAGCCCCGGCGGCGGGGCAATTGAGGGTACAGGCGTGGACCCGGAACTCATGGCGCTACTCTAGCTGAGCCATGGTGCCGTGCAATCCGCCGGGTTGACGTTGCGCGCCGCGCGCCGCAAAGCCGCTGCAACATGGTTGAAGCGCGTATTATCTGCACGGATCTCGCGGGGCTGCGTGCCCAGGCCCTGGGTTTGGCCGAGGCGGCGGGGTTTGCCCCGAATTTTCTGCCTTTGGGCTTTCGCCCGCTCTGGCGGCGCATCCCCACCAATTTCTGGTTAAACCCGCGCTGGGCGGTGGATGCAGCGCTTTTTGCCCCACCCATACCGCCGGTGGTTATTGGCGCTGGCGGGGCGGGCGCGCGTGTGGCGGCGGCGCTGCGTGGCAAGGATGCGAAGGCCGTGGCCATCCAGCATCCGCGCATGGCGCTTTCCCGGTTCGACGCGATTCTCGCCGGGCGACATGACGGGATCGAGGGGCCGAACGTGATCGTCACCCGCACCGCCTTGCACCGCGTCACGCAGGCGCGGCTGGCGGCGGAAAAGGAAATATGGGCGCCGCGTTTTGCGCATCTGCCCCGGCCCTTGGTCGCGGTGCTGCTGGGCGGTTCCAACGGGCGCTACAGGTTCGAGGCGGCGGAGGCGAAAACCCTGGCCGCCCAACTGGCCGATGTGATGCGCCAGGGGGCGGGGATGATGATCACGCCTTCCCGCCGCACAGCGCCCGAGGTGGTGGCGATTCTGCGCGCCGCCTTGGAGCCTCTGGGCGCCTGGATCTGGGATTTCACCGGCGAGAACCCGTATTTCGGCATGCTGGCCTGCGCGGATGCCATTATCGCCACGGCGGATTCCGTCTCCATGGTTTCCGAGGCCGTGGCCACCAGCGCGCCGGTGTTTCTGGCGCGGCTGCCGGGCAAATCGTCACGCATCGGCGCATTTATGGACGCGCTGGCGCAAGATGGCCGGGTGCGGGATTTTGCCGGAAGGCTGGAGCTGTGGGATACAGCACCACTGGATGACACGGAATGGGCGGGGCAGGAGCTGCGCCGCCGTTTGGGGTTGTAAGCGCATGCTGAATATCGAAACCTTCGACAATACGCGCGGCGGCAATGTGGTGTACAAGGCGCTTTCCCACCCGCTGGCGGCGCGCGCTCTGGCGGCGCTGGCTGAGCGTGCCGGGCCAGTGGCTTTGTTCGACCCGGACGGTATCGCCACCCCGCTGCTCGCCCTTTGCCCGGATCTGGAGATCGAAGGGCTGTATGTGCAGGACACGCAGGCCATCGGCCAAATCCGCGCCGGGCATGTGGCTCGCGCCCTGCTGGACCTGCCGCATGCCCGGGTTGGCACCGTGCTGCTGGCCGCCTTCGATGCCGGACGTGTGGCCCAGCATCTGCAGGGCTTGCTGCCGCCGGGGGCGGAGTTGCTCACGCTGGATGAGGTGAAGCTGCCGGAAGCCTGGCTTTCCGTGCCGGGGCGATATCTGGAGGCGCGGAATTTCGCCACCAATTATGTGTTCTTCCGCGATGACGACCGCTTCGCCACACGCCTCACCACCGCCAATTATTGGTCGGGTTATGGCGCCAAGGCAGTGCTGTTCCAGCATATCCTGTTCGGCCAGGGCGGGCAGGTTCTGGCGGAATGGGCGCAGAAAGCCCCCGCCGGGCCGGGTGGCTATGTGCTGGACAGCCGCGAGGTGCGCGCGCGCTTTGGCCTGAAGCCCTTTATCGGGCAGCTTTTCATCCATGCCATCGGCGTGGCGGGGCATGATGTGGTGAAATATGCGCTGGATACCTACGCCACGGATAACGGTGCTTCGCTCTCCTGCACGCATGACGCCAATGCCTGGCCTTCCGCGCGCTTTGCCGGGCTGCCCGCGCCACGTGAGGGTGAGCGGGTGATCCTGTGGGTGCAGAACAGCCATGGCGTTCCCATTCCGCCTGGTGGTCTGGCGCTGGACCGCATGGGGGCCGACGCGCCCGTGGCTCTGGAGGAGGAAATCCCCCCCTTTGCCACCCGTGCGCTGGATGTGGCGGAACTGTTCCCTGATATTCGCTGGCCAGCACAGCTTGAGGTGCGTTCCGGCATGCATGTGGTCCGCCCGCGTTACGAGGTGGTGCGTGATGGGCGCACGCGCATCGCGCATGTGAATGTGGAACGCGCCGACTTGCAGCCAGACCCCGGCATCTGGGATATGCACCCCGCCATGGGGCGCGGTTATCTATTGCCGTTTCCCGTGCTGCCACGGGCAAGTTTCAAAACCATCGCGCTACCCACCCCGATGGTGGAGGCTGAGCGCGACATGCCGTTGCGCATGGATGTGTTCGCGCCCAACGGCGCGAAAGTGACGGAGATATTTCTCGGGCGGCTGGCCCGGAATCATGACCGCGCCGTGGACCTTGATGACGTGCTGCCGCCCGATGCGCTGCCGGATGGCGGGCATGCCGAACTTGTCTATGATTTCCGCGAAGGCGGCGAGGCGGATGGCTGGATGCACGCGCTGTTCCGTTTCGAACACCGCGTTAACGGCCACACCGCGGAAAGCAGCTTCGGCGCGCATATCTTCAACACGCTGATGACCTATAAGAATGAGCCGCAGAGCTATACCGGCAAGCCGCCGGGGCTTTCCACTAGGCTGTTCCTAAAGCTCGGCTTCGGCGGGCGGGAGAGTTTCTGTGTGCTCATCTATCCGGCTTCGGCATCCTGGGTAGAAAACTCCAGCACGGACCTAGAACTTTACGATTCAGAAGGTGCATTGTTGGAAACGGCGCGCATCCATATCGCCTGTTCCGGTTCAAAACTCGTCAGGCCCGCCCAGTATTTTTCACCGGCAGCGTTAAATTCCGCCGGGGAAACAGGTTACGTGCTCATCCGCGACGCCACCTGCCGATTGTTCGGCTTCCACGGGCTGGAAAACAAGGCTGACGGATTTTCGCTCGATCATATGTTCGGCTTTTGATGGATGATTTTTTATTTAACAAAACTTAAAGTAATTATCTGACGGCTTAACCAGCCGGTGTCATTCTCTTTATTTTTGCCGGCGCGGGGTTGAAGCCTTCGCGCGGTTTTCAAAATCTCCCTTGGTAATGAACATTTCTTGGGGGATTTGAAATGCCATACATCCTGCTCTGGCTGCTAGGCGTGCCGCTGCCGATCATCATCATCCTGCTTCTGCTATGGCATTGAGCGGAGACCTGATGATGAGCGAGATCGGTTATTCGCCGGAGGTGGTGATTGCCCAAGCTCCAAGCGCGGACGCGCAATCCGCGGTTACATGGGGGGCTGTATTCGCGGGCGGGGTGGCCTGTGCGTCACTGGCCGCCATTCTTTCCATTCTTGGCGTGGGGCTTGGCCTTGCCTCGCTTTCGCCGTGGCGGGGAGAGGGGCTTTCCCCAGCCGGTTTCACTGTTTGGGCGGCGGTATGGCTTATTATCGTGCAGTGGGTTTCCTCCTTCTTCGGGGGTTTCATCGCCGGGCGGCTGCGTACCAAATGGGTGAATGTGCATATTGATGAAGTCAGCTTCCGCGACACCGCGCACGGCTTCCTCGCCTGGGCCGTGGCGCTGCTGCTCATCTTGGGTGCGCTGGCCATGGCGGGTGCCGGGGCCACGGGTATCGGCGGCCAGGCGGCGGTCAAGGCGGCTGGCCCCGCCAGCACGCAGAATTACTATGTTAGCGAGCTGTTCCGCCCTTCTGCCGGCCAGCCTGCCGCAACCGGCATCTCCATCCCCGGCGCAACCCCGTGGGAGCTGCGGGCGGATGCCTCGGCCGTGCTGGCACAAGCGGCCTTCACGGGCGGGGCGCCGCGAAACGACAAGGACTACCTGGCGACGCTCGTCTCCGCTTCCACGGGGTTGGGCAACGCCGCCGCCCAGGCACGGGTGAACGACGTGCTGAACCTTGAAAAGGCGGACATCAACAAGGCCAAACACCTGGCGGACGCGGCGCGCGAGGGCGCCTCCGCCGCCGCCATTTATACTTTCTTCTCCGCCTTGGTGGGCGCCTTCATCGCCGCTGTCGCCGGGGCCATTGGCGGGCGCATCCGCGACTATTACTGAACTTAGAGCGCGAACCAAGCCCGGTGCCCCCAACAAGGAGCCGGGCTTTCGCGTCAGGGCTGCTTGGTGATGACGAGCGGGGCGGAATC
>JAGWOU010000446.1 GCA_028870815.1 Rhodospirillales bacterium
AATAAATGTGACGCAGGCGGCTAGCGCCGCCACAAGGTCGTTCGCAAACAACACGCCCGCCATCACAACGGTTAACACACCTGCCGTGGTGGTTACGGATGCCCGTGGAAATACCCGAACCGTTACGCCATCTTTCAACGGCAATATCAATCTGACCACCAAGGCCAATAACGGCTTGACCACGATCAACACCCAGTTCGGCGCCAACGGGCTGTCGAACGTCACGGCGAATCAGGCCAACAATACGGTCGTAAGCGTGGCCGCAACGATGAATATCGCGATTTCCGGAATGAACGCGTTCCTGACCCAGCAACAATCTTTTGCAAATGCGCGATCAGAGCTCTATTATGCGGGCAGCGCATTCAGGTAGCAACGTGGACTGGCCGCCCCAGGGTTGGCCGGTCGCCTGGAAGGGATGTAATGACTAATTTGAAAGCCTTCTGGCGGTATCCGATCCATGGCGGGCCAGGGTTGCGGCTCTTGGCCATTGCCGCCTTGCTGCTGTCTATCTTACCCGTACCAGCCTTCGCGCAAGACACGCAGAAAGATATCATCAATACCGCCAGCCTGAGCTTGGTGCCCCTGCCTGCCGAGGCCATTGCCACCATCAAGGGCGGCAGCCTTCAAGTGCCAAGTTTTAACGGCGCGGCCTCCCCCGCTGGCGGCATCACGCTATGGGATGAACTGAAGCCGCTGGTGAAAACTCAAAACGAGCTGGATGGCGTTTCGGTGGTTACCATCAATGGCACGGCGAAATAATAGACAACTTCCCGGACAGGACTTCAGAAACCAAACCCGCCTTTTTATAAAGGCGGGTTTTTCTTGGCTTCATGGCTGCGTTATCGGTTCCTTAAACGCGTTCCTTCCGGCCGCTTTATCTTGCGGTAGAATGTGACCCGCGACACGCCTATTTCCGCCGCCGCCTTGGTTATGTTATTGCGGTTCCGGGCCAAGGCCTGCATGAAGGCACTATATTCCTCCTCAGATCCCGGCTGGTAGCCGCGCAGCATTCTGGACGACGCGGGGCGGGGCGGCGCGGGGCGGGGCTGAATGGCCAAATCTTCGGGGTTAATGGCGTTGCCGGTATTCATCACCACCGCACGGCGTATGGCGGCAATAAGTTCGCGCACATTGCCGGGCCAGCCATGGGCCTGAATGGCCTGCTGCGCCGCCTGCGTGAATTCAGCACCCTCCAGCCCTAGCTCGTTGGCGATGCGGCGCAGGAAGTAGGCGGCCAACAACAACACATCATCCTCGCGCTCGCGCAGCGCGGGCATCCGCAGTTGCAGAACATTCAACCGGTAATAGAGATCGTCCCGAAACGTGCCGGACGCTATACCCGCTTCCAAATCCACATGCGTGGCTGAAATGATGCGCGTATTCACATAAATCGCATTATGCCCGCCCAGCCTCGTTATTACGCTTTCGTGCAGAAAGCGCAGCATATGTGCCTGTAACTCGTGCGGCAAGTCACCGATTTCGTCCAAAAACAGCGTGCCGCCATCGGCACGCTCAATCAACCCCAGCTTGCGCCCCACGGCTCCGGTGAAGGCGCCCTTCTCGTAGCCGAACAACTCAGATTCAATAAGCGTCGGCGGCAGGGCCGCGCAATTGATTGCAACGAACGGTCCGTGCGCCCGGATGGAACGTTCGTGGATGGCCATGGCGGCTAGTTCCTTGCCCGTGCCTGTTTCACCGGAGATCAATACCGGAGCATCAACCTGCGCGAAGCGCCGAATGCGTACAAACACATCCTGCATGGCCCGACACTGGCCCACAAAAAACTCGTGAGCCGGAGCATTTTCCTGACAATCTTTCCCAGCCTCTAATTCCGTACAGCTAGAAAAGCGCCTTTGGATTTGAGAATTTT